>JAHDHU010000074.1:0-6751 GCA_020631135.1 Saprospiraceae bacterium
TAGTTTTACTCAAGCTGGTGGAACTGGTTCAATTACTGTAGATGGTCCACCACCTGCTGTATCAGTCAATCCAAGTATTACAAGTGGAGAGGTTTTACCCTGTGATTGTATCAATGTGACCGCAGCCCCATCAGGAGGATGTACTTCTGGTCCTGCAACAGCCCCAGATTATACTGTAACAGGAGAAGGTTGTTTGGGTATTGGAACACATTCAATTACCGTTACTGAGAATTGTTCCGGAGCCACAGAAACTGTAATGGTTACAATTACGGAAGCTGCACCACCTGTTTGTGCAGCGGGAGAAGCTTACGATGCTGCAACATGTATGTGTGTTCCTACTGTCCCGATTAATTTAATCGATTTTAGGGGTCGTGCTTTGAGCGAAAACAATATTATTGAATGGTCGACTTCATCTGAAGTAAACAATCAATATCAAATCGTTGAAAGATCAAATAATGGATCTGATAATTGGGTTGAAATAGGAAGAGTTGAAGGAGCTGGAAACTCAAATGATATAATTAGTTACAGTATTTTAGATAGAAATCCTTTACAATTATCCTACTATCGTTTAAAAAGTGTTGACTTTGATGGTAGTTCAGCTTATTCTCAAACCATTACGTTGAGAAGAAATGATTCAAATGATTTTGATTTTAAAATCTTGCCGAATCCAACGCAAAGTAATGTTGCTATCGAATTGGATCGATTTGATAATGATATGTCGATAGAAATTTATAATTCTGAAGGAAAGCTCGTATTAGTGAAAAACGTAATTCAGTCTGAGGGATTAGTAGAGTTGAGTACTTCTAATTTATCGATTGGAATTTACTATTTACGATTAAACACTCCTACAGGATCATTAATCAAAAAACTTGTTAGAATTTAAAATAAATTTTAAAGGGATGTCTTACGGCATCCCTTTTTTTTCCCATGTATCGCAATATTCAAGTTCTACTATTTTCTTTTTTTTTGGTAAATGGGTTCACTCAAATTGAGTTTCTACCTGATTTTGAAAGAAAAGTTTTTTGTGATTCAACCGAAATGGAATTTCCATGGTTGGGAGGAATCAATATGGGACTCGCTTTTACAGTGGATGTCAATTCTGACAACCTTGACGAATTGATAATTCTTGATGGATTTAGAAATGCTTCAATTGTGCTGTATCAAGATTCCAATTTGGAATTTCCTTATAGTGATCATAGGTTTAACAATTCATCTTTAGTTGGAAAATTTCAGAATTGGCAAGTATTGCATGATCTAAATCAAGATGGAATTGTAGATCGAATATTTTACGACAATTTTGGTATCCTAAATCAAGGGGTTTTTTACGAATTGGGGAATATAGAAAATGGCATTCTGAATTTTACTAACAATAAAACCCAAATCGAGTTTTCCAATCAAGGAGATTTGATGCCACTTTTTGCCAATGCATATTCTATACCTGAATTAGCAGATGTGGATTATAATGGAAGCTTAGATATGGTTTTATTTGACGGAGAAGGATCGTTTCGCCAATTTGAAATTAGCTTGAGCAATGAAGGTTTACCGATATTTACGATAGTAGATGAATGTTTCGGAAATATATATGTCGATTATTCTCCATTACCAATTTTAGGAGATGGAGAATGTCCAAAAGACAGCCTTCTAAATAATTCAAGCTTATTTAGAAAACATTCTAATGATGCTGCATTATCCATCAATCCAAATTCGAATGGAAATCCAGAATTATATGTAAGCAATGCCTATCAAAATAATATCGTAGAACTTCAAGAAAATCTAAACGGTTATGCATTGTCCAATGAATATTTTCCAGATGGAGAATTTTTAATTAAACAGTTTCCCACTCTTTCCGAAATTAATATTCCTGGAGAGCTGAACCAACATTTTATGTGTACAACAGTGGAACCATTCGCTGAAGAATCTAAAAAAGTCATTAATTTTTTCAAGTATGATCAAGGGCAAAATGAATTTGAAATAAATTCTGAAATGACAGATTATTTTAATTCTAATTATATAGACATTGGAACCTTTACTAGAATATCAACTTTTGATATTGACAAAAATGGATTAAATGATCTTGTGTTTATCGATAATAATACTGAGAGTGTAAATGATAGTACAACATTGACTTGCTTGTTTCATTATATAGAAAATGATATTAGTGCTTTTATAAAGAAAGATGTAAAATTTGATTTTCCAATAGTTGAATTTTGGGCTGATCTGGAATTCTTTGATATTGATCAAGATGGTGACAAAGATTTAATTCAAAGTGGGCTTTCTGGTCAATTTCATTTATTTGAAAATACAAGCGTTAATCAGGATTTATCGTTTGAATTAGATACAAGTTATTTTCAAGATATTGATGTGGGCTCTACATCAAGTGCTGTATTTTATGATGTCGACCAAGATGGTAAATTTGATTTGATTAGCGGTAATCAGAATGGGCGATTAAGTTATTTTAGAAATATTTCTAATGGCAACGAGTTCAAATTGGAATTGGTTTCTGATTATTTTGGAGAAATTGATGTAAGAGAAATCGGTAAAGCCTTTGGCTATAGTTCTCCAGAAATTTTAAGTTATCAAGGTAAAGATTATCTTTTAGTAGGGTCTAAAAAAGGTGTCGTAGAGTTGTATCAATTCATCGAATCAAATATAGAGTACGTTGAAACACTTGAATTGAATTCAGGAAAATTTACCATTCCGTCAGTGATTAATTTAGATAATTCTAATGATAATGTTGGTTTGTTTTTAAGTAATATAGGTGGTGGAGTACAAGCATTTGCTTCTGACCAAATAGTTACACATTCAGATGAATTAAAATATTGGATTGATACCAAAATGAAAGTTTTTCCGAATCCAGCAAATTCGGATTATGTGAATCTATCTTCTTCAGTTTTTGCCGGAAAAAAAGCCACTTTGCAATTGGTGACAGCAGATGGAAAAATCGCCTTGCAAGAAAATATTGTATTCAACCATGATGGCGAATTAGAAATAAATGTTAGCCAGATAAAGAAAGGTTTATATTTTTTGAGAATATCTAATTCTATAGAAAGCGCATCCAAATCCATAGTAATTCATTAAATGATAATTATCTGATTAAGATATAATACATTAATGAAAAATGAATATTTGGACTTTCATTAAAAGCTGCAAAATGTTTCGTAAATTGATTATCTCATCTGACCAAATCTCTAAAGCGCTTAAAACATTTTGACGAATGTCTAAAAGTATAGGTCGTATTCTTACTTTCCTTCTAATGTTAAATCAATATATGATGTTGGCTCAGACCACTACTATTTGTGATAATGATAATGGTGTGGATTTTTTACAAGGTGAAGATAGAAACGATTGGACAAGCGATCCTGTACAAAGTGAAGGTTATATGCACGATTTTCCTTTGGCTGTTATTCCTCCTAATGGAGGGCAATGTGGTTATTTTACCTCCATAAATGTTTGCATAGATTTAAATTCTGTTACGATTAATCCAGGTGCAGATCCCTCTTGTAACCTTCAAGGTGTCTATGGTAACATTTGGTACAATCCACCTGATTTAAATAATAGTACTTCTATGGAACAAAGAGATGATGAAATCATTGGAGGTGCAGGATGGAGCGCACCAAATACTTATTGTTTCGACATTGTAAATGGGGGATATGATATTTGTTCTTTAACCACCATCGGAGTGGATGTTGTTCCAGCCGTAGACCCTAACAGCAATAGCGATTGTCCTACTACTATGGCAATCACCGCTGGTTTTGTTACCATAGATTATGATGTTTGTATTGACTACACATATAGCTATACTGCCCCTCCTCTTGCAGATGCGGGAGCGGATCAGGTAATTAGTTGTACTGGATGTGTAGATGTAGGGGCGGATCCGGTTTCTGCTGAAGGAAATTCATATGGATGGAGTAATGGTCAAATGGGGGTTCTTGAATGGGGAGGTAATCCCAACGACGATGACAACGGACAAATTTTAAATGTTTGCCCTACTTCGAGCACTACATATATCTTAACAGTTACAGATCCCAATACTTGTTGTACAAATACAGATGAAGTGGAAATTACCGTTGCAGATTGCTGTAGCGCTGAAGCGGGTATTATTAACGTAAGTAAAAATTAATGTGGAATGAAGATCTTTTGTAAGATTTCAATAGCTTGTTTTTGTTTTGTTCTCTCATTAACCTGTTGTGCACAGTCAACCGAAGCAATGGATACTCTGTTTTTAACCAAGAAAAATTACGGGTATCAGATTTTAAGTAAAGATTTGAACTCAAAGTTGGAGCCTTCTGCCTCCAATCTAAATAAAAAAGCTAAGCATTCAGCTTTTGATGCGAGTAAGATAAGAATTATCAAAAATGAATCGGATCAAGAAATCCCAAACCAACTTATGTTGGCACTAAAAAGAGTTTGGAATGGTACGCAAAGATTTGTAGTGGTTGAAAAAGAATTTCAAATTTTATTAATCCCATAGAGAATGAAAGGAAATAAACAAATTTGCTTTCTACTTATGGTGTTTGTTGTTATGTTTTATGGCGCTAAATTAAATTCGCAATGTTCAGGTACCTGGACTTCTGATGGAACCGATTGTCAGACACTCACCATAACCAGTAATGAAATAATAGAAATATGCCTAACGGCCAACAATATCCCTTCTGGAGGAGGATCATCTTGTAATCCGGGAGGTGCTTGTAATCCACCTTTTATGGGAGGTGGTTGGGCACCAAGAATTTTTCTCGAATTTGCAAATGGCAATTGGACATTTACAGCTAATTCGGATGTAGGAGAATGTATCTATTTTCAAGGACCTATGACCATCACCATGATATGCTTAGGTGGAGATACTCAAACTTCTTTTAGTTGGACAACCACAGATGCATGCGGAATGGATAATTGTAATGGCAGTCCTCCTTTTTGTGATCCTCCCTGCGATGAATGTTCAGACCCTTGTCCAGCCTGTGGTTTTAATTTGCCACCTACCGTACAAGATGTAGTTGACAGTTGCCCAGATTTTCCTCTTTATCCATCTGCGTGTAATGGAGAAGAAGTGACAAGGTGTGCTTCGTTTACGGCTGCTGTAGCTTCTGTAGATTTTTCAGTCATCATTAATTCAAATTGTGGATCTGGAAATGTGACCAATTTCAGTTGGGAGTTGTTTGAAGCTTCAAATTGTGGTACAGTGCTTCAATCGGGAGATTTGACCGATTTGACCTTTGATAATTTAACTCCTGGGACTCAATATGTGTATTGTTACACCTTTAATGTCCCGTCAGGATGTTGTCATACAACGCATTGGCCATATTTTGTCGGTGCCATACCGATCGGAGAGGCGATTTGTACCATAGATGCGGAAATTTCATGCAATGGAGCCAACGATGGGGCAGTTTCTGCTGCTCCAGGTGGTGGTACTGCGCCATTTATATATAATTGGTCTGGTCCAGGGGGACCATACACGGGTTCTTCTCTTACAGGACTTGGCCCGGGAACGTATACGGTGACCATTACCGACTTTAATTTTACAGATGCGACTTGTTTTGTAACCTTAGTAGAACCAACGGCAATAGTAGTGAACGGTGTCGTGACCGATGCCAATTGTCCTTTGCTGGATGATGGTGCTATAAATATTAGCCCAACAGGAGGCACTCCGCCATATGTTAACTTTAATTGGGATCATTTAGGACCGCCAAGTGATAGCGAAGATGTAGGTTCTCTGACACCGGGTACATACACGGTAACAGTGACGGATGACAATGGCTGTACAGGTGAAAACTCATTTAATGTAGGAGGTGGTCCCTGTTGTATTTCTGAAGCAGGAACCATTAATGTCATAAAGGGCAATTAAACGAAAAAACCATTGTTGAGATTTACATATCAACATTAAATTAATGTTAAATCTCTCTTTGCAGTGAACAATTTTCTCTTTATATTACAAGAACGAATTGTTTGGGTAACTCCCTTTTTTACCACTTGCGAATAATTAACCAACATTTTGAGAACTTGAAATGGACCTTGGGCATATTGGCTTTTCTTGAAGGAGGCTGCGTAATGGTGGCTGAACTTGGGGTTAATAAATTGATCACTCCTTTTTTTGGTACATCTATTCAGGTTTGGGCTTCTACTTTGGGCATAACTTTATTTGGCCTAGCGAGTGGGTATTTTTTAGGTTCTTTTCTAGCTAGAAAAAAAAGAAATTCTGCAATTAAACTTAGATATGCACTTTTGCTTGCAAGTTTCTTCATGCTTCTCACTTCCTTAATCTCCAATTCGGTAGGTCAATTCTTTCTTCAGTTTTCTTTAGAATTGGGTTCAACAATGTGTTTGATGATACTGCTGTTCCCAATTTTACTTTGTTTAGGTTCGTGTTCTTCCCTTTTTGTCAATTTACTAAACGAATCCGAAAAAAAATCAGCTGGGAATGCCTCTGGAAAAATCTATGGCATTTCTACCATGGGAGGTGTCATTGCTACTTTCTTGGCAGGGTTTGTTTTAATTCCTGAGTTCGGTGTAAAGGAAACCATCATTTTAACGGGCATTATTTTGAGCCTAAGTACCATTTTGATGTTAAGAAAATTTCAATGGTCTTTCTCGGCTTTCTTGGTTCTAATCGTTGCATTTGGTTCTTTCGCTTTTGTTCAGAAGCCAGAATATAGCGATCAATTCAACGTGCTTTTTGAAAAAGATGGTGTACTGGGCAACATAAAGGTCATTGAACATACTTCAGAAGATTTTACAAGTGATCCTAAATTAGGTAGGG
>JAHDHU010000074.1:6761-12251 GCA_020631135.1 Saprospiraceae bacterium
AACAATACCTTACAAACCTTCATGGACATTAAAGGTCCTGGAATCTCCATTTGGGAATGGGCGCATTTGATTCCGACGATAGCAGGTGTTAAGCCGGCCAATTCAAACATCTTACTACTTGGATTGGGTGGAGGTACGGTGTATAAACAATTGCAATTTTTAAAACACAATGTAGATGCCGTCGAAATTGATCAGACTGTGGTAGATGTATGCCACCAATTTTTCGAAATTCCTAGGGATGCAAATATTCAAGTTACTGATGCCAGGCATTATTTAAAGAAAACCGAGAAATTTTACGATGTCATAATCTATGATGCGTTTTTGAGTGAATCACCTCCAGAACATCTTTTAACCAAAGAGGGATTTGCAGATGCAGTTAACAGGCTTTCGCCGAATGGCTTTCTCATCATTAATTTTTTCGGCTTTCTAAATGGTGAAAATGGATATGCGGCTAGGTCCATAACTAAAACACTTTTAGAATCTAATTATAATGTTCATCTGATTCCTACTCCAGGAAGTGAGGAATATAGAAATTTGCTGTTCGTTGTGGCAAAAGATAATTTGCCTAATTATTTCCAATCTACCTATTCGGAACCTGGTAAAGAAGTTATAAGAAATTGGGGTAAAGGGATTATTCAACCACATCAAATAAACACATTTGATGCGGAAGTGCTTACAGATGCAAAACCCAATTTGGCAAAATTGTATAGAGGACCTGCCAAATCTTGGAGAAAAGGATACAATAAAATATATACAGAGAAACTTTATAAATAATTTGATACAAGGAAAACATATATATTATTTAATAGCCTTTTTAGAAGGAGGATTGGTCATGAGTGTTGAGCTAATAGGTGCGCGATTGATGGCTCCTTACTATGGCAATTCTTTATATGTTTTAACTTCTATATTGGGAATTACAATGAGTGCCTTGCTAATTGGCTACTTTTTAGGTGGGCGAATAGTAAAGGAGAGTAAGAACAATAATCTTTTCCCATATTTATTTCTCTTTTTTTCTTGTATTTATCTTTGCTTGTTCCCTCTTTTGAGTTCAGTTGGTTTAGAACTTACTTTGGGATTAGGTTTAATAGGAGGGACCTTGCTCGGTACAATAATACTAATCGCAATTCCTTTGATTTTATGTGGTGCCATTTCTCCTATGTTGATTCAAAATTTAAATGAACTAGGTTTAAAGGCAGGAGAGTCTTCAGGATTTTTATTTTCTATTTCTACCCTAGGAGGAGTGTTTTTCACATTTCTGGTGGGTTTGTTGTTAATTCCAACCCTTGGTGTTAAGTCAACCATTATTCTTATTGGTTTAAGTATAGGATTGGTGTCTTTTGCTTTTTTAATTTGGAAAAAAAGAAATATCAAAGTATTCTTTTTAACCATATTTTTAATTGTAGCCGGTATTTCTGCGAATTCAACTGATATTCAACCTTTTCAATCTTATAATTCCTGTTTGTACAAATCGGATGGTTTACTTGGAAGTTTGAGTGTCTGTGATTTTAATGATCAGTCAAGGATACTTTCTTGTAACGGCACCGACCAATCCAAAATGAGAATTTATGATGGGCTCTCTATGATGATGTATACTCATGTCGTTAGCTCGATAGCCAGTTTGGTACCTAAAAACCAAAGAAAAAACGCAATGCTTGTAGGTCTGGCTGGTGGAGCGGTAGTTAAAGAACTAAAAGAATTGGGATTTCAAAATGTCAGGGCAGTTGACATTGACAAAAGGACTTATGATGTTTCTACTAAATATTTTGATTTAAATGAGAACAGTTTTGAATTTATAGAAGACGATGGAAGGCATTATCTAAATTGTATTCAAGACAAGTTTGATGTCATTATAATAGATGCTTCGACTTCTGAGGATCAGCCTTGGCACCTTTATACCGTAGAAGCCATAAAACTTTACAAAAAACACCTTTCAGAAGATGGATTGCTCATTTTTAATTTGATCGATGATTTCAGTAATGGCAAAGGTAAAATCGTTGATAGGGTCGCCAATGGAATGGATCACAATAATCTTTCTCCAAGGTTGATTTATGAATTTTATCCACTGGATAAAATGGATAAAGGAAGCATTGCAACTTGGATACATGAAAGAATTTTGGTCGGTTCACCCAATGGGTTTTACAAAATTTCAAGTGACTTAAATGATCTCACTCAATGTTGTAAAGGAGTATCTTTTTGTCGATCACTCAAAAATGATCTTATGTCTAATTCGTATGACTTCAAACGAACCAGTACTAAAGTTTTTAAAGATGATGTCCCAGAAATGGAAAAAATAAATTTTGAACGAATAAAAAAATTAAGAAATAGAGATTTTATTAACCTTTAAATCTCTCAAATACTAATAAATGAAGAAGTTAATATTTGGAATAGTTTTAAGTCTTTCTTGTCTTAGCTTAAAAGCTCAAGCTTCGACATATGAATTTAAAATTACTGTGTCTAACCAAGATACGATCTTGACATCTTGTTTGGATTCGGATTTATACAAAGAAGTTTTTCACATACCAGGTGAATTAATTAATGGAAGCTTAAGCACAAGTTCGCAGTTTGATAGAGTAAAGCACACGCCAAATTGGTGGGAGCATGGATGCTTCTTGATCAATGTGAATAGACTTATGGACAGCGAAATAATAGAATTATTGTGCATAGCCACAATTTTAGAACCTAATCAAATAATTCTTGTAGAAGGATTTTAAATGCCTAATCATGACTAAATTATTTTTAAGAAAAATTTCTTTTTCAATAGTTCTCAGTTCATTTTTCTTTTTAGAAGTGGCTGCAATGGGCGGACCTGGTGGTGGTGGAGGTGGAGATTGTTTCCAATTTGATACACAAGGAACAATTACCTCTTGTACGAATTGTACACCCATTGATCCAGTTGCTACAGGGGATATTGACGGAGATCCATCATTAGTAGTGATGGCGAATGGTTGCGGACCTGTCACTTTAACAGTCGAATATTCATTCAATTGGGATCAGGGATCTGCATTTAATTGGATTCATGGAGTTTCATTTGACGCAGGTCCTTTGTGGACAAATTTTGATACTGGTGCTCCTGGAGGATGGACATATATGGATACTGGAGTAACGGGATGTTGCAGCGGTACCAGCTATGGACCTGGATATTACTACGATGGATCGGATTTGTCAAGTGCAGGAGATTCTTTTACTTGGGTCGGAACGATGGGGATAATGTGTACAGCCACATGGACGAATCCAACACCAGGAGATTGTTCTTCTATTTGTGATGGAAATGCCACTATGTTAAGTACCAGTACGGATCCGGCTTGGGACGGCTTGGATTTTCATACGACTTTTAATGGATCTGAAGCAGCTGGTTGGACACTAAATTCAGGTGCCAATGATGGAGATCCCAGTAATAACTGGGGAGTAAATTGTGGGGTAAATCTGAATGGAAATCAACCGGATTGTCCAGTTTTTACATTTGAATTAACCTATTGTCCCACTAACGTTAATCCAGGTGATTTTGTTGAGTATATATCTTTCACTACTTCAGCAGACGGAGAATCTGGTTGTTGGTGTACGGATGCGAGTTGTGATTATGCCAATGGATTTAATGTGACGATACAAGATGCATGTGGTCCAGATGCCTCCTTTGATCCGATTCCAGACAATTATTGCACTGCCCCGGCCATTAACCTAAACAACCCTTCAGCAGGCTATGATAATGGATTTATTCCAGATCCAGGAGCGGAATGGACTGGTGATGGAACCGTTACAGGAGGTCCCATCAATGTAAGCTTTAATTATTGTGATAATGTAGGTGCAACTACTTTAACTCACATTGTTGGTGAAAATGATTGCTATGATGGACCAGTAACAGAAACATTTGAAGTTTGGATTCCCGAAATTCAAAATGAGAATGCTTCGCCCATGGTCGATTGCGGAGCATTTACGCCAACGCTCTCCGCGGACATCGTAATTGCCGGAACAAATATGAATTGGGGTGGTGGAGGAACATTGGTTTGGCAAGAAGGTGGTGTCACAGTTACTGATTTTACAGTTACACCTCTTAATTGCGCACCAGTAACAAGGACCTTTACTCCTGTGTTTCAAACCGGTTGTGCCGCTTGTGATGTTACTGGGACACCTGTTTCTGTAACTGCTTATCCAAATTATACAGAAAACGTAGTGATGAATCCAGGAGATTGTACCAATGATGGACTTGTAGAAATCCTTGGCAACGACGGAGTCACAGTTTGTCAATCTTTTACTGTTTCTTGTCCAAATCCAGGGGACGTGCAATCACTACCATACAATTTTACACCAGCAGGTAGTCCTCCTGCTGGATGTAATTCGGCGTTTTCGGGTAATGTAACTTGCTCCTGTGCTGGTTGTAATGCTGATGCAGGAACAATTAACGTAATAAAAGGAAATTAAATTTGAAAATAGCTACTTCCAAAATTTGAATAAATAAAAAGCAAGTTCGAACTGAACCATTATAATTTGAGAATATGAAAAATCTTCTACTGCAATTAGCCCTGAAATCAAATAAAAAAACAAAAGTCCATGTAAATTTATTTGTTACTACGGTATTTTTTTTCTTATTCCTTCAGTATTCGCATTCTGAAATATTGATTTCTTCTTTTGCAAATAATTTATGCCCTGGAGACGATATAAACTTCAGTGTATCTGGAAATGAGATTGGAGCTGATTATACAACAGTATTATTTATTGCAGATCCGAGTGGAACGATTGTCGCTACTGGCTCACCTCCTAGTATAACATTTACAGTTCCTGATAATTCCATGTCTTGCGGTACTTGGACAATAGGATCCTTTAATTATTTAACTACGGATGGTTCATCTTTAGACATACCAGGAGGTGCCGGAGTTGATCTTGCAGCGGTTATAGCAAACAATTGTGATCCTACAATGGCTCCCCCATGCTGTGATTTAGAAACATTGGATCTAACAGTCGCTCAAACAGCTACATTAGCGCTAAGTGCAACTTCAGATGCCAATAACACTGATTATGGTTGTGTGATGACTGCCCCAGATGCTCCAACTTTCGATGTTACCGATTCCTGTAATGATCCTGCATCGGCTACAGTGAACACTGCCGGTCCTAGTAATACTGGTTGTGATTATATGCAAACTTGGACAGCGAGCTATGATCCTACTTGTGGCACCGCTCCTCCAGATGTTGTAATAACTTATACTTGGCAACAACCTCAAACTGTGACGCTGACTACTTCTGCAATGAGTGGAGATCAAGGGTGTTTGACCACACCACCAACTGCACCCACCTTTATGGTTACAGATCCATGTGCTATGAACCCAATGGCTGTAGTAAATGTTACAGCAGGTCCTACCCAGAATGGCTGTATGTGGACGCAAGAATGGACGGCAACATATACAGCCACTTGTGGAACAGATCCTGCGCCCGTTGTAATAACATATACCTGGACGGAGCCAGATCCGAATTTGGCAATAAATACAACAGCTACGAGTG
>JAHDHU010000012.1:0-11788 GCA_020631135.1 Saprospiraceae bacterium
CCCCTTCCGGTCCTAGGTCAATTATCCAATCGGCCAGTTTCATTACCTCTAAATTATGCTCTACCACCAATACAGTGTGACCTATTTCGATTAAAGCATTAAAAGCATCCATCAACTTTAATATATCGTGGAAATGAAGACCAGTCGTTGGCTCATCGAATATGAAAAATATCTTTTCTGATGCAGAACTTTTTCCAAGATAAGATGCCAGTTTTACTCTTTGGGCTTCACCTCCGGATAAAGTGCTCGAAGATTGTCCCAATTTGACATAGCCAAGCCCCACATCATAAAGTGGTTGTATTTTATTGATGATTTCGCGTTGTTCTGAAAAGAAATCAATGGCTTCTTCTATGGACATGTCCAACACATCACTGATATTTTTACCGTCATATCGAACTTCCAAAACTTCCTCTTTAAATCTTAAGCCATTACAATCTTCACAGGTAAGTTTTACATCCGCTAAAAATTGCATTTCGATGGTAATCTCGCCTTCTCCTGAACAAGCTTCGCATCTTCCTCCATCCACGTTAAAGGAAAAATGTTTGGGTTTAAATCCTCTTATCTTAGAAATGTGTTGATCTGCAAACAATTTTCTTATTGGATCATAAGCTTTTACATAAGTCACAGGGTTTGATCGTGAAGATTTACCAATCGGGTTTTGGTTTATTAATTCGACTTTTTGAATAGCATCTAAATCACCAGTCAAAGAAGAATAAGATCCAGGAGCAGTTGCAAACAAATCTCCTAGTTCTTTATTCATCGCATGATGCAAAATATGTTTGACCAAGCTTGTTTTACCACTCCCTGAAACTCCTGTCACAACTGTCAATGCGTTGAGTGGAATCGTAACATCGATGTTTTTGAGATTATGTTGAGATGCCCCAAGCAACTGAATCTTATTGACAATTTTTCTTCTCTGTTTTGGAAGCTCAATAGATTTTCTTTCAAATAAATAATCAGAAGTCAAACTTCCTTTGGCAGAGTTAAATTTTTTAAATGAGCCATTATAAATCACCTCACCCCCATTGATACCTGCTAATGGTCCCACGTCTATAATATGATCAGCATTTCGGATCACATCCTCTTCATGTTCTACTACAATTATGGTGTTACCCAGTTGTTTTAGGTTTTTGATAACCTTCACTAGCTTTTCGGTGTCCTTAGGATGAAGTCCAATGCTTGGTTCGTCTAATATGTATAATGAACTTGTTAAATTGCTTCCAAGTGTCCGGGTGAGATTAATTCTTTGGGTTTCGCCTCCGCTCAATGTAGAAGACAATCGATCCAAATGCAAATATCCAAGACCTACATCCATCATTGTTTGAAGTCGATTGTTGATTTCTAATAAAATCCTTTTGGCAACTTCAGAATCAAATTTAGAGAGCTTTAGTTTTTTGAAAAAAACTTGTAATTCACTAATCGGTATTTTAATCAGTTGAGAAATGGAAGTTTTATCCACCTTAACATACGTTGCCTCTTTTCTTAATCTAGCACCTTTACAAGTAGGACAGGTTGTTCTTCCGCGATATCGAGCCAACATTACCCTATTTTGAATTTTATAAGTTTTTGATTCTAGCTCGTTAAAAAATTCTTGGATTCCATAAAAATGACTGTTGCCTTCCCAAAGCAATTCTTTCTGATCTTCACTCAGATCTTTATAAGCGGTATGAACAGGAAAATCGAAGTGATGAGCATTTTCGATAAGGCGGTTTAACCATTTTCTGCTTTTTTCTCCACGCCAACAAGCCACAGCATTGTCATAAACTGAAAGGCTATCATCAGGAATTACTTTTTTGGGATCGATTCCGAGTACTCTTCCATAACCTTCACATTTTGGACAAGCGCCAAAAGGATTATTGTAATTGAAAAGTTGATGTGAAGGCTCGATGAAACTCATGTCATCAAGCTCAAATCGATTATTAAACTTTAAAGTTTTGCCATCAATAATTTCGATCAGGCACTCCCCTTCACTTTCGCTAAATGCTGTTAAAACAGAATCAGCAATCCTTTTAAAATTTTCCTCATCCTCACTTATTACAAAGCGATCGATCAATATGAATAAGCTTTTTTGGTAAGTTTCAACCTTCTTTTTTAAATCAATAGATTTTTCTTCAATTACATCTTGGATATACTGGATATCGTTTTTGTATTTGATCCTGGAATAACCTTTCTGTAAAAGAAATTCAAGTTCCTTACCGATCGATCTTTCATACTTGTTTTGGAGCGGAATAAATAATTGGACTTTGGTTCCAATTTTTAACTTTTTCAATTGATCCACTACATCAGAAACAGAATGTTTCTTTACTTCCTTGCCTGAAACGGGCGAAATCGTTTTCCCAATTCTAGCATAAAGCAACCGAAGAAAATCATAGATTTCTGTCAAACTTCCAACAGTAGATCTTGCATTACTCGATGAAACTTTTTGTTCAATGGCGATGGCAGGACAAATGCCTTTGATAAAATCAACCTCAGGTTTTTTCATCCTATTGAGAAATTGCCTTGCATAGGAAGATAAACTCTCAACATATCTTCTTTGACCCTCCGCATATAGCGTATCCATTATTAAAGATGATTTACCAGAGCCAGATAAACCAGTAACTACGATGAGTTCGTTTTTAGGAATCTTGATCTCGATATCTTTTAAATTATTGGATCGAGCTCCTTTGATATGAATGGAATTTTCTTTCTGTTTTTTTACTGCCACAGCCGTTTAATGGATAATATGCAATATTACTAAGGACATCGTTAAGTCTATGTTTTTTCAAACATAGTTTTATTATAAAGGTTTTAGGTTTATATTTGCGGCGTAAGAACTTCCGTTTTTACTCTATTTAAGATAGATTTCCCCATTTTTATTTTTACTAATTAACATAAGCTACTTATTTATCTATCCCTACTAACTTATCACAAGTTTTAAATTATGTATGACATTTTACAGTTGAACGACATGCTCGTTCCTGAATTGAAAGAACTCGCGGAAAAAATCGAATTGAAAGGCTACAAAAAGTTGAGTAAACAAGAATTAATCTACAAAATCCTCGATCATCAAGCACTGATTAACAAAGATTCTGACACTAAAGTGCCAGATGAAAGTGGGAGACCTCCTAAAAGAGAAAGAAAACCTCGACAAGCTGCAACAGCAAAAAGAACTCCCAGAAAAAAAGAAGAAAAAACTGAAAAAGCACCCGAAGAAGCTAAACCAGAGCCAAAAGCGAAGAAGGAAGCGAAAAAAGAGGAAAAAGCTGAAGTAAAAAGCAACGGTGTAGAAAAGAAAGCAGAACGCAAACCTGAGGCAAAAAAAGAGAGAGATTTAGAAAAAGAAGCAGAAAGAAAGGCAGAGAGAGAAGCTCGAGAAGCTGCAAGAGAAGCTAGAAAGAAAATTTTTGATGTTGACATTGACGGAATAATAGAAGGAGAAGGAATCCTAGAAATGATGCCTGATGGTTATGGATTTTTAAGGTCTTCAGATTATAATTATCTAACAAGTCCAGATGACATATACGTTTCTCCATCACAAATAAAATTATTTGGTTTAAAAACTGGAGACACAGTTAAAGGGGCAATAAGGCCACCAAAAGAAGGTGAAAAATATTTTGCTTTGCTCAAAGTTTCTTTGATCAACGGAATGGATACCATCAAAACCAAGGAAAGAGTACCATTTGAATACTTAACTCCTTTGTTTCCAGAGGAAAAATTCAACTTATCCACTAGACCAGACGGAAAGGATTATGGCAACAGAATGATAGATCTATTTACACCAATTGGTAAGGGTCAGAGAGGATTGATTGTTGCACAGCCCAAAACAGGAAAAACATTTTTGCTTAAGGATATTGCAAACGCGATAGCTGAAAATCATCCAGAATGTTATATGATCGTTCTTTTGATCGACGAAAGACCAGAAGAGGTTACGGATATGAAGCGAAGTGTTAAAGCAGAAGTAGTTGCTTCTACTTTTGATGAACCCGCTGAAAATCATGTTCGTGTTGCAAATATTGTTTTAGAGAAAGCTAAAAGATTGGTAGAGTCTGGACATGACGTGGTGATCTTATTGGATTCAATCACAAGATTGGCAAGAGCATATAACACGGTTTCGCCAACCTCGGGTAGAGTTCTTTCAGGTGGTGTGGAGGCAAATGCACTTCATAAGCCTAAGAAATTCTTTGGTGCAGCTAGAAATATAGAAGGCGGTGGTTCATTTACCATTTTAGCGACGGCTTTAACAGAGACAGGATCTAAGATGGATGAAGTGATCTTCGAAGAATTTAAAGGAACGGGTAATATGGAACTTCAGTTGGATAGATCATTGGCCAATAAGCGAATGTATCCATCAATTGATTTGACCAAATCAAGCACCAGAAGGGAAGAATTACTATTGGATGATGCGATTTTATCAAGGATGTTCATTCTACGTAAGCATTTGGCTGACATGAAACCTGATGAAGCAATGTCATTTTTAAGAGGTCAAATGAATGGAACCAAATCCAATGAAGAGTTTTTAGTTTCAATGAATAGCTAAAAGGCACCAATAAATTTGGTTTTAAACAATTATTTGAAGTATTTTTGCATCCCCTTAAAAAAGGAAAACTATGAAACGTACTTATCAACCATCCAGAAGGAAAAGAAAAAATAAGCATGGCTTCCGTGCACGTATGAAATCTAAGGATGGCAGAAAACTTTTGGCAAGAAGAAGAAAGAAAGGAAGGAAATTCCTTACGGTCTCTGACACCATGAAAGTGAAATAAGGTTTATCCTTTCAAAATATAAATCCGAACAGTAAATTGCTGTTCGGATTTTTTTTTGTCCTTACCTATCGAAGAAAACGGATTCAACTTTATAAAAACTTGTTAAAAAAAAGAAAACCAAATCAGTCTAATAATTCTTGCCTTACTTTAATGTTAGTAAGTCATTGTATACTCTATGCTTAAACAAATTGCAATATTAGCTTGTCTCGCATTTTCGTTCACTTTAAGTGGACAAAATAATGTAAAAGCAGATGCTCCAAAAATTTTTATAGACTGCCAAACTTGGTGTCAAATGCGTTACCTAAAGCAAGAATTAAATTATGTCTACCATATGTTGGACAGGCAAAATGCTGATGTTTTTATACAAATTACCAGTTTAGAGACCGGTAGTGGAGGAGACCAATATATTATAGAAACTAAGGGTCAAGATAGATTTCTCGGATTATCCGATACTTTACAATATAACCTTGAGCCAAACATAAGTGACAATGTGCAAAGAGAAAAAATGCTAGAAAATATTGAAAAAGCACTATTGCCCTTTTTGCTTAAAACGAGTCTAGCCGAAAACATTACATTCTCAATCGCTAAAGGAGCCACGAATGAAAAATTAATTGATGATCCTTGGAAATCTTGGGTGTTTAATATTGGATGCAACTTTAACCTAAATGGTCAACAGGTAGCAAAGTATACAAATTTGAATGGAAGAATATCTGCATCCAAAGTCACCGAAAATGTAAAAATTGAGCCGAGGGTTTATTACGGGCTTAATCGCAGCAAATTTACCTTTGAAGACGAAGAAGATGAGGTTTATAATATAACCAACTCAGGAGCTTCCCTTAAGTATGTAAAAAGCATTAGTGAACATTTTTCTGCAGGCTTTTTTACAGAACTCAGTGAAAGTTCTTTTTCCAATTATTTGTTGAGTTTTAGTTTTCAGCCTGCCATTGAGTACAATATCTACCCATATCAAGAGGCCAACAAGAGACAACTTTCTGCGTTGTATCGAATCGGTCCAAATTTTAATAACTACGTAGACTCCACAATATTTGATCAAAAAAAGGAATGGCTCTATCGACAATCTTTGTCAATTAATTTTACCAAAATAGAAGATTGGGGAAGCTTTGATATAGATTTTACGACGGGCAACTATCTTCATGATTGGAATCTGTTTTTTGCAAGAATCCAACCATGGATAGAACTAAATCTCATAAAAGGCCTTAGACTCAATTTGGGAGGAAGCTTTAGTTTAATCAGAAATCAAATTAACATTCCAAAAGGGAATGCTACAAGAGAAGATGTACTTCTTCAATTACAACAATTACAATCCAACTACAACTACTATGGTTGGATGGGGATCAATTATAGATTTGGTTCAACTTACAACAACATCGTCAATAACAGATTCTTTTAATAACTTTTATTATGAACCATCTTTATTGCCCTACCCGATGGTTCGTTTTGGTTTCTAAAAGATTCGTCCCATTCCAATGCTACAGGACTGCTACAAGCAATAGATGGAACCGAAGGAACTGTTTTGGCAGCTGCCTCTGAAGGAAAATGTCCTTCAAAAATCTTTCGATAGAAATATTCTTCTTTGGTAGCTGGTGTATTTATTGGAAAACGATGTTTTGCAGAAGACATCATTTCTTCAGAAACATTGTTTTCAACCATCTCCTTTAATGAATCGATCCAATTATATCCTACTCCATCACTAAATTGCTCTTTCTGTCTCCAAGCAACCTCTTTTGGAAGCATATCTTCGAAGGCCTTTCTTAAAATTTGTTTTTCGATCACATCACCACCACACATTTTATCTTTTGGATTCAGACGCATTGCTACATCCATAAATTCCTTATCCAAAAAAGGTACTCTTCCTTCGACACCCCAAGCTGCTAAAGATTTATTGGCCCTAAGGCAATCATATAAATGGAGCTTTGAAAGTTTTCTAACTGTCTCTTTATGAAATTCTTCTGCATCTGGAGCTTTATGAAAATATAAATATCCGCCAAAAATCTCATCTGCCCCTTCTCCAGATAAAACCATTTTTATTCCCATCGATTTGATCACTCGCGCCAACAAGTACATTGGCGTACTAGCTCGAATGGTTGTTATGTCATAAGTTTCCAATTGAAAAATCACATCTCTTATCGCATCCAAACCTTCTTGAACGGTAAAGTGCACCTCATGATGCACAGTTCCAATATGATCAGCAACCTTTTGAGCAGCAGCTAAATCTGGAGAACCTTCTAATCCGATTGCAAAAGAATGAAGTTGAGGATACCACGCTTCGATTTTATCCTCGCTTTCTATTCGCATAGATGAATAAACTTTCGCCACTGAAGCTGTGATTGAAGAATCCAAACCCCCAGACAATAACACCCCATAGGGTACATCAGACATCAATTGTCTTTTGACTGCATCTTTTAAAGCTTCTTTTAATTCGGAAACAGAACTTTCATTATTCTTGACATTTTCATATTTCATCCAATCACGACTATACCAAGGTGTAAGTTCACCGGTCGCTCCAAGCTTAAAATGACCAGGCTCAAAGACCTCAATACGCTTACAAAATCCCTCTAAAGCTTTTAATTCAGAGCTTATAAAATATTGACCTCTATCATCCCAACCTTGATAAAGAGGGATTATTCCCATGTGGTCTCTAGCAACTAAATAATCCTCTTTTTGTCGATCAAACAAACAAAAAGCAAATATTCCATTGAGCTTATCAATAAAACCTGCTCCGTATTTTTTGTACAAAGGTATAATGACCTCACAATCTGATTCAGTCTGAAATTCATATTTACCTTCAAACTCTTTTCGCAACTCTTTGTGATTATAGATTTCACCATTGGCAGCCAAGATGATTTGTTCTTCTTTGTCCTTAAGTGGTTGTCCACCCGATTTAGGATCTACAATTGCCAATCTCTCATGGGCCAAAATGGCTTTTTCACTTACGTGAATGCCAGACCAATCTGGTCCTCTATGTCTTAATTTTTTAGACATTGTCAAAACCTGTTCTCGCAAATCTGCCGAGTTTCCTTTAAGTTCAAATACTCCTACTATACCACACATAATATTTCATTTATAAAGTAATTTATATACAAAACTATATATTATTAATTAGTTTGTCAATTTTTATTAATATTTTTAAGTATGGATGTTAAAGACGTTAAGATTATAAACTCATTGTTGGTTAATGCCAGAAACAGCGCTACAGGCATATCAGAATCGCTAGAGATTTCAAATGTTGCTACACAACAAAGAATTGATAAACTTGAAAAAAATGAAATCATCAAAGCTTATCGAGCGGTTTTAGATTATCGTAAACTGGGATTCAAAACAATCGCATACATTGGGATTTTCTTAGAAAAGGCAAAGTACTACCCTAAAGTAATCGCACAACTTAATGATGTTCCAGAGATTTCAGAAGCGCATTTTACTACAGGAAACTATTCTATTTTCGCTAAAATTTATGCTAAAGACAATCTTCATTTGATGGAAATCTTAAGTTCTCAAATTCAAAATATAGATGGTATCGCAAGAACAGAAACATTTATTTCGCTTGAAGAAGGCATAAACAAATCTGTTTTTTTAGAGTATTAAGCTTCAAAAAGTGCCATTAAGCTTTAAGCTTAACTATTTATATTTGCCTTATGCCCATTTCGCATTCGGATCAGGTATTTAGATTAGTGAAGTCTCTTACCAAAAGTGAGAAGCGAAACTTTAGGATTTTCGCTGGGAAAATATTAGACAGAAATGGCTTGTTGTATATCAAACTTTTTGACCTCTACGCAAGACAGCTAACTTTCAATGAAAAAGATATTCTCAAAAAAATGGGTGGAATATCTTCTACTCAATATTCTAATTTAAAACGACACCTCTACTCACAAATATTAATTAGTCTCAGACACTTCCACAAGGAAAAAAACACCTATATCAAAATCCGAGAGTATATTGATTTTGCCTATATTTTATATGATAAAGGTCTCTACATGCCGGCCCTAAAAATATTGGCTAAAGCCAAAAAATTAGCGAACAAAAATCACACAGATATATTCTCACTTAGCATAGTAGAAATAGAAAAAATGATTCAAGCTAGGCACATCACCAGGACTGATACGCAAAGTATCGAATCTCTGGTTGAGGAAGCCTCCGCCCATAGTGAAGCCATTTCAAATCGAGTACAAATTAGCAATCTACAGGTTTTATTGCATCGTTATTACATTCGTAAAGGCCATGTAACAAATGAAAAAGAATACGAGGGAGTTGTAAATTTTTTCGAAAAGAATATGCCCAAAGTAAAAGCTTCCCAATTGGGAATGCTTGAGAAAGTACATCTTTTTCAATCCTATGTCTGGTACTACTACATACTAAATGATTTTAAAAAGTGCTATCAATATTCATTAAAATGGGTTGAATTATTTGAATCTTCAGAAGAATTGCTCCGGCAAGACGTGGGCCTATTCTTAAAAGGATACAACTATTTATTAACCTCAGCTTACAACTACAAAAACATAGAACTTTTTTCAAAGCACCTAAATGATCTAGAAAATTTTCGGAAAGATCATTATCACACTTTCAATGAAAACACGAAAATCGCATCCTTCTTATACGTGCATTACGGTCGCATGAATATTCATTTTCTTCAAGGCACGTTCAATGAAGGATTAAAGGTTATAAAAAGAACATTGTCTCGAATAAAGAGGTATGAAAACTATTTAGATCATCACAAGCTAATGATTCTCAATTTTAAAATTGCTTGGATGTACTTTGGTGCAGGGATGGGAAAGAAGAGCAACGATTTTCTATTAAAAATTATCAATTCTACCACAAAATCCCTCAGAGAAGATATTCAAATTTACGCTCGAATAACCCATCTAATGGTACATGTAGATACAGACAGTTATGAAGTTTTACCTTATTTAGTGAAAAATTATTCGCAATTCGTAAAACGCTCGAAAGATAAAAATCGAGTCCAAATTGAATGTTTAAACTTGTTTGTAGAATTAGGAAAGTCTCCAATTTTAAAAAGGAAGCAGATATTTGCAAAGTACTACGACATTCTGCTTAAACTCCAAAAAGAAAAATTTTCCAAAAGAGCCTTTTTATATCTTGATATTCTTAGCTGGTTAGAAAACAAGTTATCCGGTAACAACAAGTCACTTAACAAAAACAAAATGCAAGCTATAGCTAAAAGGATTTGATATTGTTGCGTATAACTCCTAAGTTTGATCTATGAGTAAAAATTTATTTCATAAATATTTTAGTTTTTCGCCTAAATAAGGGAAGGACTTTTTATTTGTGATATATATATGGAGTCCAAGTATTGGACTCCTTTTTTTTTGGCGAGAAGACAAATTGTGATTAGAAAAATATTAATTCAAGGCTACGAAGGATCCTTTCATGACCAATGTGCGCAAATGTTTTTTAAAGAAGAAATTGAAGTTGTTCCTTGTGACTCATTTGATATGCTTGCAAGGAAACTACTACAATCAAATGAAGCCGATTTAGCCATTATGGCAATCGAAAATTCAATTGCTGGATCAATTCTTCAAAACTATCGAATTCTAAGAGAAAATAATTTTTCCATAATTGGTGAAGCGTACCTAAAAATTGAAATGAATTTGATGGCTCTAAATGGCCAAGATTTAGAGGATATAAATGAAATTCACTCTCATCCTATGGCCTTATATCAATGCAGAAACTTCCTAAACAAACACCATCATATTAAATCTTCCGAATCAGAAGACACCGCACTTAGCGCTCTGAAAATTCAAAAACATAAACTCAAAAACATAGCTACCATTGCTAGTAGGATTGCTGCGGAAAAATATAATTTAAATATTATCTCTGAAAACATCCAAGATAACCAATCTAACTACACTAGATTTTTCGTAATTCAAAAAGAAAAATCAATACATTTTACCAAAGGAAACAAGGCCTCCACCTATTTCAGAATTCCTAATTCGAAAGGAAGTTTAAAATCCATTCTTGAACTAATTGAACAACTAAACATTAACATTACAAACCTTCAATCCTACCTTAGGTGAACTCTCACATTATTTCTTCCATATGGATTTAGAATTTGAAGACCTTGGCCCATTTAATCATCTCAATAATAAAATAAAAGCCTTGACAACTGAATTTGAAATCCTGGGAATTTATAATCGAGCTGATATTTCTAATGCAATTAATGATCTTTCAAAAAGAGCAATAATATGATTAAAGCCGCTGATCGACTAGCTCATGTTGAGACCTATTATTTCGCCAATAAGCTCAAAGAAATTGCCAAATTTAACGAGCAAGGAAAGGATGTAATAAATCTTGGAATTGGCAGTCCAGATCTAGACCCGCCTTCTTCAGTAAATAAAGTTTTACAAAAGGGCTTAGACTCCCCTAACGCACATTCCTATCAATCATACTTTGGTATTTCTGAACTTCGTGAAGCTTTTGCAGAATTCTACAAAAACAAATTTAGTGTAGATGTAAATCCACACAATCAGGTTTTGCCTTTATTGGGGTCTAAAGAAGGGATCATGCATATTGCCATGAGTTTTATCGATGATAACGATGAAGTTTTAATTCCAAATCCTGGATATCCCGCTTATAAAATGACGACTTTGTTGGCAGGCGGCAAACCCATAAGCTATGATCTAACCGAAGAAAATAACTGGCAAATTGACATAGAAAAACTAGAACAACAAGATCTCTCCAAAACCAAAATGATGTGGATCAATTATCCTCATATGCCAACAGGAGCAGTAGCTTCCAAAAAGTTATTTGAGGATATTGTGGCATTCGCCGAAAGGCACAAAATACTTTTATGTAACGACAACCCATATGCTTTAATTTTAAATCCAAACCCCATTAGCATCTTCTCTAATGACTATTTAAGAAAAAATGTTCTCGAACTAAATTCTATGAGTAAAAGTTTCAACATGGCTGGCTGGAGAGTAGGTTGCGTGGTGGGACACGAAGACTTGCTCAATACCATCATAAAATTTAAAAGCAATATGGATTCGGGGATGTTTAAACCCATTCAAATC
>JAHDHU010000012.1:11798-56611 GCA_020631135.1 Saprospiraceae bacterium
GACAATTGGTTTCATGATTTAAATAAAATTTATTCCAATAGGAAAAAAATAGCTTTCGAAATTTTGGACCATTTAAAATGTAGTTATGCTAAAGAAGGAGCGGGACTATTTGTTTGGGCCAAAGTACCAACCCAAAATGGAAAAAAAATCACTGATTTGGTATTTGAAAAATCTGCTGTATTTATAACACCAGGCTTCATTTTTGGTGATAAAGGAAAAAATTATATACGTATTTCTTTGTGCGCCGAAGAACATAGAATGAAAGAAGCATTAAACAGAATAAAAAATGTAAAATGGTAAATGTGTCCATAATCGGAATAGGATTAATAGGTGGTTCAATGGCTTTGGAATTAAAAAGTCAATTGAACGTTAAAGTGGTAGGTGTAGAAAAAAATACATCACATCAAGAAATCGCATTGAATCGAAATTTAGTTGATGAAATAAGTGAACTCGAAACAGCAGTAAAACTTGCGGACATCATTGTGGTTTCAACTTCTGTCGACAAAATTGAAACTGTTCTGTGTGAGGTACTGGATCATATTAAACCATCTGCTACTGTGATTGACGTAGGTTCTACAAAAAATCATATATGTCAAGCCATTGCTAATCATCCAATGCGAAATCGTTTTGTAGCTTGTCACCCTTTGGCCGGAACAGAAAACTCTGGACCTAATGCCGCCATCCGTAATCTCTTTATGGGAAAGAAAAATATTATTTGTGAAAAAGAAAAAAGTGATTTAGATGCAGTCGATACAGCAGTAAAACTTTTTGAGAGTTTCGGTATGAAATCTTACTATTTATCACCAGAAGATCATGACAAACACTTAGCCTATGTTTCGCATCTTTCACACATCAGTTCTTTTACTCTTGGGCTAACTGTTTTAGACATAGAAAAGGACGAACATCAAATAATGAACCTTGCCAGCACAGGGTTTTCTTCTACTGTAAGATTAGCCAAAAGTCTTCCAGAAACTTGGGCACCAATTTTGGATAAAAACGCTGTAAACATCTGTTCAGCACTGGATCAGTATATTAAATATCTCCATCAGTTTAAAACCGCATTATCTACGAATGATACAGATAGACTTTATGAATTGATGAAAAATGCCAATAAAATTAAAGACATTCTCAAACCATCATAAATGAATAAAAGAAAAGAGAAAACCTGGTTAACAATCGACAAAAGACCAATCGTAATTGCTGGTCCTTGCAGCGCAGAATCAGAGAAGCAAGTTCTGGAAACTGCACAGAGACTCAAAGCCACAGATCGAGTGGATATCTTGAGAGCAGGAATATGGAAACCCAGGACTCGTCCAAACTCATTTGAAGGTGTAGGAATGGTTGGACTTCCGTGGATGGTAAAAGCCAAAGAACTGACCGGATTTCCAATAACGGTCGAAGTGGCTAAAGCCTCTCATGTAGAAAGTTGTCTTCAATTTGGAATCGATATTTTATGGATAGGTGCAAGAACCACCGTTAACCCTTTTGCGGTTCAAGAAATAGCAGATGCACTAAAAGGAGTAGAAATTCCAGTATTGGTGAAAAATCCTATCAATCCAGATCTTTCATTATGGTTAGGAGGAATTGAAAGACTTGAAAAAGCAGGAATCAAAGAAGTGGGCGCAATACACAGAGGTTTCTCAAATCTTGGAGAGAAATTTTATCGAAACCGACCGCAATGGCAAATCCCTCTTGAATTTAGAAGACATCGCCCTGATATACCTATGATCAATGATCCAAGTCATATATGTGGGAGAAGAGATATTCTCCAACAAGTTGGACAAAAAGCCATGGATCTTGATTTTGATGGTTTGATGATTGAATCTCATATCGACCCTGACAATGCCTGGAGTGATGCAAAACAACAAATTACACCTGAAGTTTTAGGTACAATGATCCGAGATATGGAACTGAGAGAGGATTATGAGGATGTACAACCTCTTCAAAGTAAACTAGAATATCTACGTCAAGAAATAAACCACATTGATGACGAACTAATGAATTTGTTGTCTAATAGAATGAATATTGCTAGACAAATTGGTAAATACAAAAAAGATAATAACATGACCATCCTTCAAATCAAAAGATGGAATCAAATTATTGAAAAGAGTATTAATCACGCCAATGAAAACAAACTAAGCAAAGAATTTGTAATGAAATTTATAGCTGCCATCCACGATGAAAGCATAAATCAACAAGAAAAAATCTTTCGTGAAAACGATTAACCAAAGCAATCATTCGAGTGTTTATATTTGTGATAGTTAAAAAGAAACAATGAATATCGATAGTTTAAAATCTAAAGTGGCGCTCTATAAAGAAACTTTACAAAACACCATAGATTATAGAAAAGAATGGGAGCCAAACATAAAACCATTACTTCTCAAAACACTCGAAAACTTAAACAAAAAGACTAAACTAGGTGCAAGTGTTGAAGTAAAAGAAAATTTAGAAAATTTAGAAGTTGTTATACTCAATCTTGGAAAAGAAGAAAGTGGAATTAAAGAAATAATTCCTGATAGTGAACTAAAAAGACAACTGATAAAGAGCAATGGTGCCCTCGTTTTCCAACAGCTCTTCAATGGAAAAATAATGATAATGATTATTTATCCATACATCGAAGGGTATGGAGAGCCACGTCCACCAAAGAATGTTGAAATCGTCAGGCCGGACGAAATGAATGAAGGCTACATCATGAGATATTTTGATGAACTCATCAGAGAGGTCACCGCATGGGAAGACTATGATGACGATCAACCAACCATGAATAAAATTGGATTTGGAACACAACAAATGATACTTCAAGAAAACGCTGAAAGCTAATCGTCTAGATATAACTGGATGAGCATCTACAAGTTAAATTCTAAGTTCGAACCAACTGGAGATCAACCTCAAGCAATCGATCAACTGGTTGGTGGTATTAATGATGGAGAAGAAGCACAAGTTCTTCTAGGAGTGACTGGTTCTGGAAAAACATTCACAATGGCTAAAGTCATTGAGAAAATAGAAAAGCCAGTTCTCATCCTTACTCACAATAAAACATTGACGGCTCAGTTATACGGTGAGTTTCGGGAATTCTTTCCAGACAATGCCGTAGAGTACTTTGTTTCTTATTATGATTATTATCAACCAGAGGCGTACATGACCTCTAGCGATACCTACATCGAAAAAGATCTACAGATTAATGAAGAAGTAGATAAATTAAGATTGCGAGCTTCCTCCTCTCTAATGTCAGGAAGAAGAGATATAATAATTGTTGCGTCCGTATCTTGTATTTACGGTATGGGTAATCCAGATGACCTAAAAGCTGGAATCATAAGATTAAAAAAAGGTCAATTGATAACTCGAAACTCTTTCCTTTACACCTTAACGGAAAGTTTATATTCAAGAAGTGAAATTGATTTTAAAAGAGGGACCTTTCGAGTCAGAGGAGATACAGTAGACATTCATCTACCCTATGTGGATTACGGTTATCGAGTGACATTTTTTGGGGACGAAATTGAAAATATAGATCAAATAGAATTAGAAACAGGTAAAAGGATTACCTCCTTAGATTTTGCCGCTATTTTTCCTGCAAATCTTTATCTCGCACCCAGAGAAAAACTCAATCAAATCATTAAAATGATTGAGGATGAATTACATGAACATGAAAAATTCTTTAAAGCCGAAGAACGATACCTAGAAGGCAAAAGAATCAAAGAACGGGTCCAGTTTGATTTAGAAATGATTCGAGAACTTGGATACTGCAGCGGTATTGAAAATTACTCACGATTTTTTGATGGTAGAAAACCAGGTACCCGACCTTTCTGTTTGTTAGATTACTTTCCAGATGATTGGGTCATGTTTATTGACGAAAGTCATGTGACCATTCCCCAAGTGAGGGGAATGTGGGGAGGCGATCGTGCGAGAAAAATAAATCTTGTAAATCATGGGTTTAGGCTACCCTCTGCACTGGACAATCGACCTTTGAGTTTTGAAGAATTTGAAAGTTTACAAAACCAAGTTGTATTTGTCAGCGCAACTCCTGGCAATTACGAACTCGAAAGAACCGAAGGTTTGGTTGTGGAGCAAATCGTGAGACCAACGGGTCTTTTAGATCCTCCGATAGATGTACGACCAAGTATGAATCAAATTGATGATCTGTTGGACGAAATTCATCAAAGAATCCAGAAAGATGAACGCGTACTTGTCACCACGCTAACGAAGAGAATGTCTGAAGAACTCTCAAAATATTTAGCAAGGGTTCAAATCAAAGTTCGATATATACACTCTGAAGTCGATACCATGGATCGTGTTGAAATATTACGTGACCTTAGACTTGGTGAATTCGATGTACTTGTGGGAGTAAATCTTTTGAGAGAAGGTTTGGATCTCCCTGAAGTTTCTCTCGTTGCAGTGTTGGATGCAGATAAAGAAGGCTTTTTAAGGAATGTTAAATCTCTCACCCAAACGGCTGGAAGAGCAGCTCGAAATTCTAATGGAATGGTAATATTTTATGCAGACAAAATAACCAACAGCATGCAACTTACCATTGACGAGACCAACCGAAGGAGAGATATTCAGATGGCCTACAATAAAAAACACAACATCACTCCGAAAACTATTTTTAAATCTAAAGAGGACATCTTAGCTTCCAAATCCATCTTGGATATTCGAGGAAAGAAGTCCAAAGCATACGTTGAATCAGAAGAACCTTCAGTTGCTGCCGACCCAATCATAAACTATATGAGTCGTGATCAATTGGAAAGATTAATTGGAGAAACCGAATCGAAAATGAAAGCTGCCGCAAAAGATTTAGACTTTATTACTGCTGCTCAGTACAGAGATGAGCTGATGGCATTAAAAAAGAAGCTTAAAGCGAAATAAGGATTGAATTTAATTTAGCCCAGCGCTTCGCATTGCATCTATCAACAAATTTGTACGAAGAATTTGTCCTTCTTTAATCAAATGATAATGCGTATCAAAATGTAAACTGTCAGGAGTTGAAAACTCCAAAGAATTGCCTAATACATTAATGTCGCTTTTAGCTAGTAATGAATCTAAATATTCTATTTTTTCTCTGTTTACTTCATATGAACTCCGATTCAAACAAGGAAATGAAAAATACATTGAAGCGTTTTTCTCTTTTACAAAAATGTCGAAATCAATGACATATTCATATGCCACATTATTAAAATCACCTTTCAATGGAACTTTATGAACTCCCTTACTCCGTGGTAGTTTCCAGTGTTTAATCGCATCTCCATGAGAATTGAATGATTTTCTGTGATAAGCATTTACAATATCTAAAGAACCTCTAAATGATCTCAAGTAGGATCTTATTTTCACAAATGATTCACGAGGAAGAAATTTTAAAACAACTAAAAATTGTTTCAAGTTTAAGTTTCTAAAGTTTTGCGGATAGACATTTAGGCCTTGTACCATTGCCTGAGCACCGTTAAAAAGATCATTGTAAAAATGACTATACTCCGGAGAAAAAATTATCACATCTCCTTCCTTTACAAAGGGTTTTATATCATCTATGATATATTTTAAACCATAACCAGCATGTATCGCTGTATTAATCACATCCTTTCCAAATTCTTCTTCAATCAGTGGAGAAAGTATTCCAAAACTCAAATTAGAACCACCAACTAAAATTATTCTAGCACCATTATTACTCTTTTCTAACAACTTATGTTTATCGTAAATTGAATAATGTATGTTTTCTTTTATCAGTCGACTTGGAATAAAAAACCCAAGTAAAATAATCGACAGAATCATTAGAAAAAAAACTAAACACTTGGTCAAAAAATGTTTCATCCTGTTTTAAAATTGAAAATATATGAATTCTTGTTTGGTGCCTGGAAATGAAAAAATTAAACTCACTAACAATAAATAAATACTCCATCTCCAAATAAAATGCAGTTTATACGTTAGTACTAGGCCATGTTCTTTTTCACGTTGAATCCACTCAACAAATAAAAGAATAAACAATGCGAAAGTGGTAATATAAAATGTAGGTTTTGCAAATAGCTCAGGAGCTTGAAAAAAACTGCGAGAAAAAATTCCATTGATGAATTCTAAACTTTCTGTTACTGATTTAGATCTAAAAAACACCCATGCTATACAAACCAATGAAAATGTCGTCAACATCTGAAAGATTTCCCTCAGGCTAGGGATCAATTTTCCTTCGGCAACATTGTTTGTAAACGTTCTATTTCTACCTGTGAGCAACAATGGAAGAAAATATAAAGCATTTAATACACCCCAAACAATAAAGGTCCAATTTGCACCATGCCAAAAACCACTGACGATAAAAATTGCGAAAGTGTTTCGAATTTTCTTTTGCATTCCTACTCTACTTCCCCCTAATGGAATATAGAGATAATCCCTAAACCAAGTCGAAAGAGAAATATGCCATCTTCTCCAAAATTCTGAAATATCTCTCGAAAAGTACGGGAAGGCGAAATTCTTTTTAAGATTAAAACCAAAAAGCCTTGAAGTACCAATAGCAATGTCAGAATAACCAGAAAAATCTCCATAAATCTGAAAAGCGAAAAACACAGCACCTAAAAATAATGTGCTTCCAGAGAGCTCTGAATAATTCGAAAATACTTCATTTACATAAGCAGCACAATTATCAGCAACAACAACTTTTTTAAATAATCCCCACAAGATTTGTCTTAATCCATCAGCTGCTCCTTGCGCATTAAAAACCCTTTTTGCATAAAACTGCGGCAGTAAATTTGTGGCTCGCTCAATAGGACCAGCAACAAGCTGAGGGAAAAAACTCACATATGAAAAGAATGAAACAAGGTTCTTTGAAGGCTCGAGGTTTTTTCTATATATATCAATTGTGTAACTAAGTGTCTGAAAAGTATAAAAACTTATTCCAACCGGTAAAACAATATTTAATCGACTTGGCTCAAGTGAACCACCAAAAATTGTGAAAGCATCCACAAAACTGTCAATGAAAAAATTGTAATACTTAAAAAATCCAAGAAAACCCAGATTAACCGCAAGGCTAGTAAACAGCAACAACTTACGCTTTGACTCTACGGTTTCTCTGTGTAAGCGATTACCAATCAGATAATCAACAATAGAGCTAAAAATGATAAGCGATAGAAATCTATAATCCCACCAACCATAAAAAACATAACTCGAAAGCAATAAAAAAGCGTTCTGGAGACGTAGATTTTGGTTTACAATAAACCAATATATTAGAAATACAAGTGGTAAAAAAATTGAAAACTCAATTGTATTAAATAACATTAAACTTGCTTTGGTTTAAATTCCTAAGATTTCTTTTTACGTTCAATTAATGATCGATTGTCAATACTGAGTTTGCTCTTTTAAAATAGAAAATCAAAACTAATCATCTAATTTAAACTTTGGCCTATTTTTACAAACCGAATTATGGCAACACAACGAAGCGTAGCATTTCAAACCCTAGGTTGTAAACTCAATTACTCCGAAACATCTTCGATCAAACGTCAGTTTGAAGATCACGGATACCTCACTGTACCCTATTCTCAACCGGCTGATATTTATGTGCTCAACACTTGTTCTGTTACAGATTTTGCGGACCGAAAATGTCGTAAAGCAGTAAGATCTGCCTTAAAAACCAATTCGGATGCACGCGTAGTAGTTATAGGTTGTTACGCTCAGCTAAAACCTAAAGAGATTTCTCAAATAGAAGGAGTAGATCTAGTCCTGGGTGCTACTGAAAAATTCAATATCCTAAACTATATCGACGATCTTTCTGCTACCAATGATCGTGGAATGATACACGCTGGGGACTTGCAAGAACTAAAAACTTTTGAAAACGCATACTCCATTGGTGATCGAACCAGATCGTTTTTGAAAGTTCAAGATGGCTGTGATTACAAATGCAGTTTTTGCACCATACCCCAAGCTCGAGGAAAAAGTCGCTCTGATAGTATTGATAATATTGTAAGAAGTGCAAACAAAATTGCAGCAGCTGGTGTTAAAGAAATCGTTTTAACAGGAGTAAACATTGGTGACTTTGGTTTGACCTATAAAGATGACAAAGCAATCAGGAGCAATGGCAGTTTTTTAGATCTGATAAAAGAACTGGACAAAGTAGACGGCATTTCAAGATTTAGAATTTCATCAATTGAGCCAAACCTCTGTCATGATGAAATCATAGAATTTGTTGCCACATCGAAGCGATTTGTACCACACTTTCATATGCCACTCCAATCAGGTTCGAATAAGATTTTAAAAGAAATGCGTCGACGTTACAAACGAGAATTATATGTTGATCGCGTGCAAAAAATTAAATCATTGATGCCACATTCTTGTATCGGAGTGGATGTGATCGTAGGATTTCCCGGAGAATCCGAAAAAGATTTTCTCGAAACCTATCATTTTTTAAATGAATTGGATGTCTCATACCTGCATGTTTTTACCTATTCGGAAAGAAACAATACCCTGGCAGCCGCCGCAGCAAATTCAGTCTCTATGGAAGAAAGGCGTCGCAGAAATAAAATGCTTTCTATTCTATCAGAAAAGAAGAAAAGAAATTTTTACGAACAACACCTAGGTACAGAACGAGTTGTACTTTTTGAGAAGAGTAAAAAAGACGGTAGGATGACCGGTTTTACAGACAATTATGTCAAAATCGAAACCAAGCTCAAGGAAGAATTAATAAATTTCGAATCGCTTTCTACGCTCGAAAAGATTTCAGAAGATGGGCTAGTCCATCTTAGATAAATCAGTTTTTTCTTCTGGCATTGATTCTAAACTTGTATCTCAAATGACATAAGTTGGGTGCTCTTTTAATTATCTTTCTGATTATATCATAGGGTATCCATGATGAGACACGTAGTATTATTTATAGTTCTTTTATATTCCTCTGAGATCTTAGCTCAAAAAGACTATGGTCTCATTGACCATGATATTAACCAAGGCAGAGTGATTGATGTTTTGTATACAGATTCAGTCATCTATTATAGTTCTCAAGGCAACAGTCCTATGATGAGCAATTTTTGTGCAATCGACACAAATGGAATTATTGACAGAAAAGTTATTTACTCAAACCTAAGTTCCAGTTCCAAGATTATTAATGTTGATCCGGATACTTTAATCTCAGTGTATTATCATTTGGTGGATTATGATATTGGTCTAGCCGGTCTCGCTATTTTAATTCAAACATCCAATATGGATTCGGTATTCTATTTTGATTTTGAAGACCCCATTTTCAACTGGAGTGAATTATACTATTTTCAGGATTTCGAATTTCTCGATAGCATGATTATAGGTTCACAATCAAACAGATTGATGTTTTTAAATCTTTTTTCTGAAGAACTGAGTACTTACGACTTCAATGAGTCATCCAACTTCAACTTCGTTAGAAACAAGAAAGAGGTGTTTATGTATAATGATACCTCCATTTATAAGATATATACTGATAAAACTGTCGAACTAATTCACGAAACAGAGGATGATTTATTCTTAATTCAATCAAACAATAGCGATACTTTGTTTTTAGTGTTTGATCAACATATAGAGGCAATTGATTTAAGTAATTTATCTTCTACACAATTATTTGACTATGATTTACCCAATAAGGTTAGCGTACAATTAATCAATGACCATTTTGTGGTAAAGTCCCGAGATGATTTTGACTTTGATTTTTATACACTCGATTTCCAAGGAAATGAAAATCTCATTTATGAAGGAGTTTACACATCAAATGATGCAAGAATAATAAATGGTGACCTTTATACCGTCGAATCACCTGGATATCCTGTTTTCAAGAAAACTTCTTTAAACCAATCTTCAGAAACTGCCGAATGCCGAGATGTTGATTTGGAATATGCTAGCATAGTGCATATAGAAAAAGAAATTTGGTGGACTAGCACAGACCCAACTACTGGCGAACCAATTGTTCAAGCAGAGAATAAATATGTTTATGATCTTGTAATTGAAAACTTAACCCAAGACACCATTTACACATTAGATATTTATTCTAATGTTTTCTTTCCTTTTGCATTTGGACCGTCTCAATTTCTTAGAATTAATGTAAAAAATTTATTGCCCTTTGAGCAACGCATAATCACAGGACAATTTAGTTCATACTATTACGATGTTGTTTTGGACAAATTGACTTTTTCGATTCCTGGTGCTGATCATTTTCTTGATTGTAATCCGGAAAACAATTCTTTTGAAGTGGTGGATATACCATCAAGTGAAATAAACATTAGCAGTGAACCTTTAAATATGTTCCCCAACCCCAGCTCTGATTTTCTTTTTTTTTCTCAGGTCTTTGAAAAAGAGATTCCATATAAAATATTTAGTCAAAATGGCAAAACCATAAGTAAAGGAAAAGCCCGTAATTCCATAGACGTAAATCACATCCCGAAAGGTCTCTATTATATTGAAATAGGAAAAGCTGTTTTTAAATTTATAAAAAATTAAATTTGGATAATTACATTCGGCGGATGCCGAATAAGAAATAAAATGAACTATTACTCCCTCTATTAGCGTTTTAATTCTATGAAACTTGATCCAAAAATGCTGACTAGGATTTTAGATTCTTTTCTTTTCGAAAAAATTCTTGAGAAAGCTTCATTTCTGATTACAAAAAATCGGAAGCTTTCAAGTGTTGCCATTGCTGCTTTGAAGAAGCTTATTAAAACAAGAAGCTTATCAGAGCTAGGTCAGGGAATCATGAGACAAATAAAGCTATTGTCTTCTCTTACTTATTTTTACGCCAAAGGTCAATATACCGATCTTTCCAAACGAAGTATGATTATTATCGTAGGAAGTATTTTATACTTTATTCTGCCTATAGATCTTGTACCAGATTTTATACCGGGCATGGGTTATCTTGACGACATTACCTTAATTGGTTGGGTCTTTTCTACGCTTTCCAAAGAGATAGATTTGTTTGAAAAATGGTACAAAAAATACAATATGGCCGAAACCATCAAATACATTGATTTAGATTAAGCACTTTTAGGTCCAACTACACCTTAAAGTTTAGAATTATTTTTCGGATTAATATATTTGCATCCAATTTTAGAAGAGATGAACATCGAAAACATTACAGCAAAGGCAACGTCATTGCTTATTGATTATGGACCTCAAGTGCTTATGGCAATCTTGACCCTAATTGTAGGATTTTGGATTATTAAAAGAATTGTAAATTTTGCCTCAAAGGCAATCCGCACTGCTGGTACTGATGAAACTTTAGCCAAATTCTTAGCATCTCTACTCAATATTGTGCTTAAAATCATGCTTTTATTATCGGTAGCTGGAATGTTTGGAATTCCAACCACCTCATTCATAGCGATATTTTCAGCTTTGATGGTCGGTATAGGGATGGCACTAAACGGCACCTTAGGTCATGCAGCTGCTGGTGTCATGCTTATGATTTTTAAACCTTACAAGGTTGGAGACTTAGTTAAGATAGGTGGAGGATCAACCCTTGGCACAGTCGATAGCATTAACGCCTTCAACACCGTTCTGAAAACATTGGATAACAAACGAATTATAATTGGAAATGCCAATGTAACAGGAAATGACATTACCAACATTTCTGGTCAAGGAGAGGTTGGAGTAGAACTTACTTATGGAATTGGTTATGGCGATGATATAGACAAAGCCAAAGAAATCATTTTAGAAGTTGGACGTCAATGTCCATATATCTTAGGAAATCCTGCACAAGGTGTGGTAGTCGCCAATTTAGGCGATAGTTCTGTAGATTTGGCAACTCGACCTTTTTGCAAATCTGAGCACTATTGGGACGTAATGTTTTATATGCAAGAAAATGTGAAAAAAGAGTTTGACAAACAAAACATTGGTATTCCCTATCCTACTATGGATGTGAATGTGATTTCCAATTAGATGTTAAAGTAAGCGTTTGGAATTTTTTAAATTGTCTAATTTGTAATTGTTACTTCAAACACAACCTGTTCAGCTACATTTCGAACTCCATCATTGGCGCCGACAGAAAACAGATAGTCTCCGTTTACTAATTGAAGCGGAACTTCATACTCAAAATTGAATTCATAAAGTTTATCGATCGTTTGATCAAAAGGAAAAACCTGGTCAGTAACAAACGTATTTCCAGACTCCAGTCTTGTATAGGTCAAATACAAGACTCCATTACCTCCATCACTTAATGATCTTTCATCCGTAACCTGCCCAGCAAAACTTATCGTTTGTCCTTTTTCTATGGTAAACGTACTTTCTAAGGGATCAGTCACATTCAATATAGGCGCAACATCATCTAAAGGATTCTTGATTTTTAAAGCAAAAACATTAGCTGCTGGATTGTCATTTCCAGATTCATCTATTACCTGAATTTGAAAATGATAATTACCACTGGTCACATTACTTGGAACATCTAAAACCCTGGATACCACAGAACTCAAGCCTGAAATATCTTGAATATCTAAAACTGTCCAATCTTCTGTTTCATTATTTACGTTCGGAACCACATCGATTGCACCACCTCCCAGACCATGACCATGACAATCAAAATTATTATGTATATCAATCTTATATTGAGATAGTGCTTGGTCATCATTAAAAACTACATCAAAAGCCAATTCATCTCCTCCTGTTAAGTTGAAAACCGTGGGTTCAATTGTACCACAGATGACGTCTTCTGAAGGTGTCGGTAAGTACTGGACAACTTCCATTGTAGGTGACGTTAAATCTATGTTATCCTCGCATCCCATAAAGATCAAAATGCCGACAAGAACAATATATTTAATTTTTATCAAGTTCATTATTTGTTATTCAAATTAGAATTTATTTACTTTTAATTTCTCTCTTCCATACCCTAATTAATGCTAAACTTTTCAATCAGGATTTTATTTATTTGTACAATAATTTTGTGCCAAACAAACTTATTTAGTCAGGTAAGTGGACTCGTTTCTGATGAACATAATTTACCCTTACCTGGTGCAACGGTTTTGCTTTTTCCGGACAGCACACAAACCATAACTGATTCTAAAGGGCGATTCGAATTCCAAAATCTAACTGATTATCGTTACGAAATCAGGTGCTCTTATATCGGATTTGTGACTGATACCACATTCGTGAATGTAGAAAGTGGCAAATCTCAATACCTAAAAATATTTCTAGATCACGATTACAATATTATTCAAACGATAGTTGTATCTGATGAACATGCCAAGCTTGAACAAACACTTCAAAATGAACATATACACGAAGATTTTCTTCAAAGAAACCTAGAAGGCTCGTTTGCGAAAACCATTGAGAAACTTCCTGGTATCAGTGCAATAAACGTTGGTGTCGGAATTGCAAAACCAGTAATTCGAGGTCTTTCATCTAACCGAATTATTGTAAACCATCAAGGTATAAAACAAGAAAGTCAACAATGGGGAAGCGATCATGGATTAGAAATTGATCAATTTGATGTAGAAAGTGTGGAAATCATCAAAGGACCAGGTTCTTTACAATATGGCTCAGATGGACTAGGTGGTGTAATAAATATTATGCCTGACAAGATATTACCTAAAAACACTTTTTCTGGTAGTATTCTTGGCGTTCACAAAACCAATAATTTTCACTGGGGTGGCTCAGCAAAATTAGGTTTAAATCTAAATGATTGGTTTTTGACTACCCGTTACTCTAAACAAGAATTCTCCGACTATGGTGTACCGGATTCCACATTTACTTACAATTCGTTTGCCCTTCCTATTTATGATGAAAGGCTAAAGAATACTGCAGGCAAAGAAAACAACATTAGTATAAATGCAGGTGTGAAAAAATATTGGGGTATCACCCGTCTTTTATACAGCCATTATTCACTCCAAGCTGGTTTGTTCAGTGGTGCAATCGGTATTCCAAGATCTTATGCCTTAACACATGATGGAAGTTATAGAGATATTGATGTACCGAGTCAAGAAGTTGATCATTATCGAGTTTCTCTTAATCAAATAATCTTTTTTGGAAACAACCACTTAGCTTTTGATGTCGGATTTCAACGAAATTTGCGAAGAGAATTTTCGGAACCGGAATTCCATAGTATTCCCATTACGCAGTTGGAAGATCCAAATGACAAATTGGCCATTGAGCTTTTGCTCGAAACATTCAGCATCGCAGGTCATTATGAACATATCTATCCAAACCATTGGAAAAATATTATTGGCACAAATGTACAATGGCAACACAATCAGCGTGATGGATTCGAACATTTGCTTCCGGAATTCAAAACTTTCCGAGGAGGTTTATATTCCATCACAGAAAAAGAAATGAACGAAAATTTGCTGATGAACGCCGGTCTTCGTTTTGATCTTGGTCGAAACAATACTGAATTTTACCGTCAATTTATTTGGGACAGCAATGTCAATATTGTAGACTCATTAATCTCCCCTGCAACCGATGACCTGTTTTTTAATTGGTCGGCATCAGTGGGTTCTAATCTAAAACTCAAAGATGGCATTTGGACAATCAAAGCAAATATTGGTAAAAGCTTTAGAGTACCCTATCCAGCCGAAACAGTTTCAAACGGTGTCCATCATGGAACGTTTCGACATGAAGTTGGCACTCCTGATTTAAAATCCGAACATGGTTATCAGCTTGATCTTGGAGCTCATTGGCAAAAATCTAAGTTTAGTGGTAGTCTCGCCCTATATTTCAATTATTTTGACAATTACATTTATTTAGGTCCAACCTTTCCAGCACGTTTTTCACCGTTACCAGAAGCTGGTCAAATATTTAGATATAGACAAGATGATGCCATATATACCGGATTTGAAATTCAATGGGAGTGGCTGGCATCTCACAAAATCAAGTTGAATCAAGCAATAGATTTTATTCAAAGCTATAATCCTAAAACCAACCTAGCACTACCCTTTACTCCTCAACCTTCTATAAGGACTGACTTCAATTTTAATCCAGTTGAAAACAACTTATTTGAAGAATCTTACATACAGCTTTCTCATCAATATCACTTTGCAGCCTCTGGCGCTTCAAGAACTGATAGATCTGAACAAAACACTCCAGCATATCAGTTATTCGATATCGGAATCGGCACTAATCTACATCTGGGAAAACAAGAAATAAATATTAATTGTCAGGTGCAGAACTTTTTCAACACCAAATACTTGGCACACTTAAGTCGCTATCGTCTTATCAATGTTCCTGAACAAGGAAGAAACATTGTGATAACAATAAAGGTCCCTTTCAACGGTAAGTTATAAAAGGTATTGGCAAAGACACTTTGGACCCTACCAATACCTTAAACCTATTATTGAAGACAAAACTCAGCTTCCGAAATCTCTTTTTCTTCACAATCATGATCCTTGCAAGCTTCTACTTCTATGTGAAAGCAAGTACCTGAAGGATAACTACATAAATCCATTGCACCTTCTATCTCAAAGGTTTTGTCATGATTATGCTCATCGTATTCGAAAACAACATCATCTACATCTCCTTCCCTATGAATAAGAACCTCGACTTCATGATTTTCTTCAGATGCACTGATTTCAATGTGAACATTTACATCGGCACAGTCAGCCATTGCCACTGTACCACCATCAACTGGTTCATCAAATGTGATGGTAATTTCATTTCCATCTTCATCACAACCAGTGATAAACAAGCCAAATAAAACAAAGGCTAATAAGTAACTAAATTGGAATTTTTTCATAATTAAATTTTTAACGAAAAAAAATACTTGATACAAGTCATAATTCTCGTCTATAAATATGATTCAAGAATAATTTTTAATAAGAAAGTATACAACGAGTGATATCGCTGAAAGCTATTTACAAAGCATTAAGGCTTCTGTTAAATCAAACAAACTAAACTGCCAAAATTTGAGGTGGCCCTCGTAAAAAAGAAAAATGATGTTTCGGTATTTGATATAAATCTTCGGAAAGAATTCCCTTGTCTTCAATTATTCGCTCCGAACACTTTATCTCCAAAGTAAGGTCAACAAATTGAGATGGTTCAAATTGAAACAAACAAATTCCACATATATCGTGACCATTATTTGATTCTATAAAACTTTGTTCACTAGAATCCAAAAATGTATCATGACCATGACCGCAAATCTTATGTACACTCTGCAGAACAAGCGCCTGAGAAATGAGTACCACTAAAAACATTGCGGTTATCGAACGATATATTGGATTAAAGTTCAAAACTTACTGATCTACAAAGTTAAGCAAATATAGGATAAATGCAACACTGTTGCAAAGTATGCTTAATGCTGACATATCTCGAAAGAAAATAAAAAAAGCCTCGACATTATTAAGTCGAAGCTTTTTAGTTGACCCACTAGGACTCGAACCTAGAATGACGGTACCAAAAACCGTAGTGTTGCCAATTACACCATGGGTCATCCATTTAATGGACTGCAAAATTAAAATAATTCTATTGTACAGTAAAGACTGGAGCTTATTTTTTTAATCCACTTTTTTATAGATCGAATTCAGATTCCTTCCCTGGTTATCATAATCCAATCCATAACCTATAACAAATTTGTCTTCAATAGACGATCCTATATAATCAATTTTATAATTATGTAGAAAAGCCTCTCTTTTAAAAAGCAAAGAAGCCAATTTAATACTAGCAGCACCCGATGCTGTCAGAACTTTTAAAAATTCATTTAATGTATTACCGGTATCGATGATATCTTCTATTACGATAATGTCTCGATCTTTCACATCTAATTCCAATCCCAAAAGTTTTTCAATATTTCCACTGGATTCAAGTCCTTGATAGCTTTTGAGTTTCACGAATGTGGATTCGCAATCAAAAGGAATTTTTCTAAGCAAATCTGCAGCAAAGACAAAAGCTCCATTTAATACAATGATAAAAAGAGGAGATTTTTCCTTAAAGTCATCATAAATGGTTTGGGCCATTTGTTCTACAATGGATTGGATAGAATCCTTATCTATGTAAGGTTCGAACTTTAAATCACCAAATTCAACTAGCTTCGGATTATAATCCATACTTATCAATTAAAACAACCAAACTAGTGATGGCTGCAGCGCCCATTTTTAATTCTCTAGGATTTACTGCGTCGATTCGATCAATACTTGTATGGTGGTAATCAAAATATCTTTGAGAATCCGGTCTAAAACCTATCAACAAACCTTTTTGAGATTTAAGTGGATTAATATCAGCACCTCCACCTCCTTGCTTTAAGGATAAATCATAAGGAGAAAGAAAATCTTCAAAGGCTTTAAAATTTGTGAACAACTTTTTAAATACCTCATCTTCCGATGTACAACTAAATCCTCTTGGCGTAAATCCACCCGCATCAGATTCTATTGCTGCTATATGAAATTCATTGTTTTTATTGGATTCCTCAGCATAGGCTAAACCTCCGCCTAGACCATTTTCTTCATTCATAAACATTACACACCTTATGGTTCTCTTCGGACGATAGTTTAATTTATTTAAAGCATTTATTACCTCCAAAGAATGTACACAACCAGCACCATCATCGTGAGCTCCACCTCCGACATCCCAAGAATCTAAATGTCCCCCTACCAAAATAATTTCTTCGGGAAATTCAGAACCTTTGATTTCACCAATCACATTATAAGAAACTGCATCCGGCAAAATACGAGGGTTGTTTTTTATTTTAGTCTCTACTTTTATACCCTTCTTGATTAAATCAGAAATAAAATTTGCGTCGTTTGTTGAAATCGCCAACGCTGGGATTTTTTTAACACCATCGGTATAAACTGAAACACCTGTATGAGGATTGTCATCTTGTCTCAAAGTCATAGAACGAACCAAAACTGCAAGTGCACCATGTTTTGCTGCCCGAGATGCCCCAAAGACTCTCTGATCCACTGCACCTCCATAAGCATTAAAGGTTCTTATTTGACTAGGATCCATAGGTCGATTAAAAAAAACAATTTTTCCTTCTAATTTTTCTGGACCCATTTTATCCAATGTGTCTAAACCAAAGACTTCGATAATTTCTGCTTTAATAGCTTTTCTACCAGTACCTATCGTATTACCAAGAGAGAGTGCGTTGAGTTCTTTGATCATCATTAAGCCATCTTCCCACCACTTTATATTCACTTCCTCCTTATCTCCCCTTTCCCATACGGGAACGGTACAAGCCTGTTTCCAAACGGTATCCATATCCATATTCGACATCAAGCTATATGTATAATTGACAGCATTTTCAGCATTTGGGGAACCCGCAAGCCTTCCTCCAACGTTCTCAGATAAATGGGTAAGCCATTCATAGCATTTACCTTCCTTTAGAATAGTAGTATAAATCTCTTTGATGAAGAAAGCTTCATCATCTTGTGCCGATAAGCTGAAAGATAAAAAGATCAGCAGCAGTAGACTTAGATTTTTATTTTTATAGTTCATAACTCAAAGGTAAAGCATAGAAAATGACTAGTTTATTCATTTATTGCCGAAATTTAGGCACTTGTAGGTAACTTTCAATTTTTTCAAACGTCAAAAAGCAAATCTCTAATATGGGAGTACCCCGACCATGTTGAATTTTTTAATGATCAACTTACTAAATCCATTGATAACTGGGAGTGTTAAGAGTGCCTTAACCGATGAAGAGGTTATAAAGCGCTATCTGGAAACCAGTGAACGAAAATACTATAGTATACTATATGATAGATATAGTAACAAGGTATTTGGTAAATGCATCTCTTTACTAAAGAGTGAGAGTAAGGCTGAGGACGCTACACAGGATATATTCATCAAAATTTTGTTGAATTTGTCAAAGTTTAGCGGAAAATCTAAGTTTTCTACTTGGGTTTATTCGATAACCTATAATTATTGTATTGATTTAATTCGACGGAAGAAAAAAGATCCGAGTGTATTGATGGATAATATAGCAGATTCGCACGATCCTATCGAAGAAGTAGAAGATCAATTTCTTTTAGAGACGAATATCAAACGATTAAAAATTATTCTGGAAGAAATTCCAGTAGGCGATAAATCCATTTTATTGATGAAATATCAAGATAGCTTGTCCATCAAGGAAATTGGAGAAATGTTGGACAAATCAGAAAGTGCAATTAAAATGAAAATTAAACGGGCATAATTGAAATTCAAAAAGGCCTATTATGAAAAGTATAAAGATTAGTTAAGGAAAACAATAATTTTCAAGAACTAGAACGACAAGAAATGGAACAACGAAGAGTGCCCTCTAAAATTAAAGATGGTATCGATTCTCAGGTTGGGTTTTTCCAATTTGTGGGCAATCTCTTTGAGTTGTATTTACCTAGGATGATCGATTTATTTGTTCATAGAATGTCAAATAAAAACGAAAACACGACGGGTAATGGATCATCTTCAAATGGTGCTCCTAAATATCCAAATCAATAATCAATTAGTTAAACTTCCTTTTTAAACACTTGCTTTAATATGAGCATAAATTTATTCTTCTTGCAAATGCCCAAACTTCTTTCTGATTTATTGTCCAGTTTTATGGACTCTGTCCCTGGAATACTTGGAGCTATTGCAGTTATAATTATCGGTCTGATCGTTTCGAAAATGATCAGAAAACTTGTTAAATCTCTTTTTGAAAAAATAGGTTTAGACAAAATCGGTGATAAACTCAACGAAATAGAAATAGTCAACAAGAGCAACATTAAAATCAAACTAAGCTCAGTTTTGTCTACGATCATTTATTACTTCTGTATTCTTATATTTTTAGTTGGAGCGACAGATGTATTAGGCATGGAGTCCATTTCATCCTTGGTTAGTCAAGCAGTAAAGATGATACCTAATATCATCACAGCCATGTTAATTTTAATAGGTGGTATTTTATTATCCGACGCGGTTAAAAATATGGTTACCACCACTTGCGATTCTTTGGGTATACCTTCCGCAAAACTAATAGGCAACTTACTTTTCTACTTTTTGTTTTTGACCGTTTTTATACTTGCACTATCACAAGCTGGAATAGAAACTGCTTTCCTTGAACAAAATCTTTCGATACTCATTGGAGGAGTTGCATTTGCTTTCGCCATCGGTTATGGATTCGCCTCAAAAGATGTTGTTTCAAACTTTTTAGCTTCCTATTATTCTAACAATATTGTTAAAATCGGAGATAAGGTAAGTATCGAAGGTGTGACGGGACAGGTTGTGGACGTCTCAAAGTCGTCAATCGTTGTACAAACAGACAATAGTAGAGTCATCTTCCCTTTAAACAAAGTAACAACTCAGAAAATAGAAATTTTTAAATAAAATTTTATTATATATAAATTTTTATAATATTTAATAATTTTGCAAACAACCAATTAAACTTAAACTAGTTAAAAAATGAAAAAATTTATTTTACTTTTTTTTGCAGGAATCTTCGCCTTTGGCCTTAGCGCTCAAGAAGAAATGACTCTTGAACAATTAAAAGCTAAGAAAGCTGAAAAACAAGCTGCAGCTGATGCCTTATTAGGTGAAGTTGCTTCTCTTCAAGGAAAGATCGATACTTATCCAGGGTGGAAATTTGGAGGATTAGGTGTTTTAGGTTTCAATCTATTTGATAATAAAGCATGGTACTCTATTCCACAAGCGCACTCTAGCCAAAATTCTTTAGGATTAGGTTTTACCGCTTTCGCGAATTATGACAAAGACAAAATATTTTGGAGAAATAATTTAATCATCAACATGTCTAAGACTAATGCAAAACAATTTGATGATGATGCGACTGTAGAAACAATTGCAGACAAACTTAGTATTACTTCTTTAGCAGGTAGAAAAATCAATGACAAATTGGCTATCTCTGTAGAAGGTTCATATGTTTCATCTGTGTTAAATTTCAATGACCCAGGTCAACTTACAGTAAGTGCGGGTGTAACATGGTTACCAATTACAGATTTAGTTGTAGTAATTCACCCAATTGGATATCAGCTTAATTTCCCTGATGCAGATTTCAACTCTACAGCAGGTGCAAAAATAGGTGCGACTTATACTAAAGATTTATTCGCGGGTATTAAATGGAATTCTGCCCTATCTGCATTCTTCTCATATGGTGAAGGAGAAAACAAATCTTACCCAGGTCAACCTGATTATTCTAGAGGCGAAATGTCTAACTGGACATGGGAAAACGGTTTAGCTTTCAGTGCTTGGAAAGGTATTGGAGTAGGTCTTAACTTAGGTCTTGCTGGAAACAAGCAATTAGTAGATGCTTTTAGAACGAAGACTGATGATGATGGAAATCTAATTTATGTTGAAGGAGAGGATGACAGTAGAAGTGAGAATAATCCATTACAGATGTATTATAACTTAGGTTTATCTTATAATTTCTAAGAGAAAAACAAAACGACTTTATATATGTCCCGACTTACTGATGTAGGTCGGGATTTTTTTTGATATGCATCAATGTGACTCTCCTTGTCATGCTCGAGATAAACACTTTTTTTATCTTGCACCTCTCTTGAATAGAACCAAACTCAATGGCTGAAAAAAAACTCTTTCTTCTAGATGGTCACGCTTTAGTATATCGTGCGCACTACGCATTTATCAATCGTCCTCTCATAAACTCAAAAGGATTCGATACTTCGGCGATAACTGGATTTGTACGGACTTTATGGGATCTGATAAAGTCTCAAAAACCTACACACATAGCCGTATCGTTTGATCTTTCAGGACCAACATTTCGTCACGAAATGTATCCACCGTATAAGGCAAATAGAGATGCCCAACCAGAACAAATTACAGCCGCCCTACCCTATATCGAAAAAATTATTGAGGCCTTTAAAATCCCTATTGTCAAACTGGCCGGATACGAAGCTGATGATGTCATTGGTACCTTATCCAAACAAGCAGAAAAAGAAGGATTTAAAGTATACATGGTAACTCCAGATAAAGACTACGCACAACTCGTCAGCGAAAATATCTTTATGTATAAGCCTGCACGTTCTGGAAATGATGTTGATATTTTAGGTGTTCCAGAAGTACTGGAAAAATGGGACATCGCCAAAGTCGAACAGGTCATCGATATTTTAGGGCTTCAAGGTGACAGTGTGGACAACATCCCTGGCATTCCCGGAATCGGGGCCAAAACTGCAGTCAAACTTCTCAAATTATATGATTCTGTAGAAGGCTTGATTGCCCATGTGGACGAACTTAAAGGAAAGCAACAAGAAAAGGTGAGAGATTTTGCAGAACAAGGTATTCTATCTAAAAAGTTGGCAACCATAGATATAAATGTGCCCATTCAATTTGATGCTTCTACTTACATAATTGAGGAATTAGATAAGGAGAAAATGTCTGCGCTCTTTAAAGAATTAGAATTTAGAACACTGGCAAAACAAATATTGGGAGAAGGACAATCTGCAGGAACACAACAAAATTTATTTGGTACTCCTTCTTCTGTTGCCAAAAGACAAGATTTTAATAAAACGGATGCTTTCTCAATAGCTGAAAACAACATAGAAAACGTCAAACACGATTATCAACTTGTCAATAATCCCACTTCGAGAAAAGCACTCATCGAAAAATTAAAAAAAGAGAAGATTATATCCTTCGATACAGAAACTACCGGCATCGATGCGCATCAGGCAGAATTGGTCGGCCTTGCATTTAGCTTTAAAGCAAAGGAAGCTTTTTACATTCCTTTTCCTGAAGATCAAGAAGAAACGAAAAGTATTTTAAGTGAATTCAAAGAGGTTTTAGAAAATCCATCCATTGCCAAAATCGGTCAAAACATAAAGTATGATATGACCATGATGAAATGGTACGGTGTAGATGTACAAGGCGAATTGGAAGATACGATGATTCTACATTATTTGGTAGAACCTGATCAAAGGCATAAACTCGATTATTTATCCGAAGCTCTGCTCAAATATAAAATGGTTCCAATTACAGATCTCATTGGAAAAAAAGGGAAAAATCAATTAACAATGAGATCCGTGGATGTAGAAAAGGCCGCAGAATATGCTGGTGAAGATGCGGATATAACCCTACAGGTATACCAAGAACTTCTCAAAAAAGTAAAGGAAGAAAAAGTAAACGACATCTACGAAAAAATTGAAGAACCATTGATCAAAGTACTTTGCGATATGGAATTTGAAGGTGTCAAAATAAACCCTGATTTCTTAAATAAGTATTCAGAAGTTTTAGGCGGCCAAATCCAAGAAAGACAAAAGCTAATCTACGAAAAAGCCGGGGTCGAATTTAACATCGCATCACCGAGACAAGTTGGTCAAGTTTTATTTGAAAAACTCAATATACCTTATCGATGGAGAAAAACCAGTTCTGGTCAATATTCAACGGATGTTGAAAAACTTACTGAACTTTCTCGAGATCATGAAATCATTAAAGATATTTTAGAATTTAGAAAGTTCGCAAAATTAAAATCTACCTATGTAGATGCATTGCCCAAATTGATCAATCCTAGAACAGGAAGAATCCATACCAATTACAATCAATCTCGGGCCGCAACAGGAAGATTAAGTTCAGAAAATCCAAATCTTCAAAACATTCCAATTCGAGATCAAGCAGGTAGAGAAATTAGGAAAGCTTTTATTCCAAGAGATAAAGATCATATCCTTGTTGCTGCGGATTACTCTCAAATCGAGTTGAGGTTAATTGCAGAAATAAGTAAAGACGAATCGATGATGGAAGCCTTTATTCAAGGAAATGATTTCCATAGGGCTACTGCTGCAAAGGTGTATAATGTTTCTTATGAAGACGTTACAGCTGATCAAAGAAGAAATGCTAAAACTGTCAATTTCAGTATAACCTATGGAGCTGGATCGACCAATCTTTCTAGGCAACTCAACATCAAAAGAGGAGAAGCCAAAGAATTGATTGAAAATTATTTTACTCAGTTTTCAGGGCTCAAAAAATACATGGATAGCACTGTTGATTTCGCTAGGGAAAATGGATTTGTACAAACACTTTTGGGCAGGAAGAGAAAGTTAAGAGATATTAATTCTAGAAATAACTTAGCTCGATCAAATGCCGAAAGAATGGCCATCAACACACCAATCCAAGGTACAGCTGCTGATATGATCAAATTAGCAATGATCGATTTACATCAAGCCATGCGTGAAAAAAATCTTGTCTCTAAAATGATCATGCAAGTACATGACGAATTAGTATTTGATGCGAGGAAAGATGAATTAGATCAGCTCAAAGCACTTATTGACGATAAAATGAAAAATGCGATTCCCAACTTGACAGTTCCTATCGTTGTAGAAATAGGTACTGGAGAAAATTGGTTAGAAGCACACTAAATCAAAAATTTGGATTTTCAAGAAAGTATAAAACTGTCAGATATATTTAGACCATTCGAATGTGTAATCGTAGGGGATGATTCCGCTTTCGCGAATGGGATCAATGAGATACATCGTGTACGAGAAGGCGATATTACCTTCGTTGATCATGAAAAATATTATAAGAAAGCGCTAAGTTCTGATGCTTCATTTATAATCATCGATCAAAAAGTGGATCAAAACTTTGGGAAAACATTGATCGTTTGCGAAAACCCATTTGATGTTTACGAACAAATCGTAAAAACTTTGCGTCCTTTTATTTCGGTTGCAAATACAGAAAATCAAATTATCGATCCAAGTGCCATTATCGAACCTAATGTACAAATAGGAGCAAATGTTAGCATCGGAAAAAATTGTTATATCCAGTCCAATGTATACATAGCTTCATACACGATTATTGGAGATAATGTGATCATTCAAAGTAATAGCTCGATTGGGACAGATGCGTTTTACTTCAAGAAAAAAGCTGAAATTTATCAAAAATGGACCTCAGGAGGTTCAGTGATTATCGAGGACAACGTCGATATTGGTGCAGGATGTACTATAAACAAAGGAGTGTCTAGTGAGACGATCATTGGAAAAGGCACTAAAATAGATTGTCAAGTTCATGTTGGTCATGGAGTAATTATTGGAGAAAATTGTTTGCTGGCAGCTCAAGTAGGCATTGCAGGTAAGTCCAGATTAGGTGACAATGTAGTTTTATATGGTCAGGTAGGAGTGGCTCAAAATATTCAAATTGGAGAAAATACTGTTGTTTTGGCTAAATCTGGAGTGTCAAAAAACCTAGATGCCAATAAAGTTTACTTCGGTTATCCAGCAGTTGAGGCCAAAGAAAAATATCGTGAATTGGCAACTTTACGACAAATGACGAGGGATAAAATGAAAAAAGCGACCGAATGATCGCTGATTTCTCTCTCAAAATTTATTGTGTTACCTAGGAAAATCAATCCTTCAATAGGTAAAGGTGCTTTAAAGACGAGTTATTTTACGAGTGTCACATTTTTATTTCCATTTAATATTACAACCCATACTAGGAACTTGATTTTCTATTTGAGGTGAATTCGAAATAACATTATCCAAAGCGGTTCTCAAATCCGCGCCATCCAACTTTTTACCATTTCCAGGGCTGCTTTCATCCAATCTTCCACGATAACTTAATTCGTCTTTGCCATTAAATACATAGAAATCTGGAGTACAAGCAGCATCATAGCTTTTAGCTACTTCTTGCCTTTTGTCATACAGATAAGGAAAAGGAAATTGGAGCACTTTAGCTACTAATCTCATCTTATCAGGATCATCATCTGGGTAATTCTCCACATCATTAGAGCTTATCGCGATAAATGAAACCCCTTTCGATCTATATTCGTTTGCGATGCGCAAGATCTCGGGGTTGACATGAATAACATAAGGACAGTGGTTACAAATAAACATTACCACTGTTGCGACTTCTGATTTAAGTTGGTCAAAGCTCATGTAATTACCTGAAACGGTATCCATAAGTAAAAAATTAGGAGCCTTAGTACCTAAAGGCAACATATTCGATGGAGTCAATGCCATAATTTTTAATTAATGTTTACAAGAACTGTTTATTCCCAAAATATAATTTTCGATGATTTTGACAGAACCCGCTGTTTGATCACCTTTAAAACCTTGAATGTCTTCAATTTTCAAATTTTCTTTGGCGAATGCCAATATTTCATCTGATTCCGGCATATAGCTGTAATGCCATTTTTCTTCATTATACCCTTCTTTTCTATTTGGTCCTTTCTCACAGTAAACCTGACAATATCCAAACTTGTGAGCATTTTCGGATAACCATTGATAAACCTTGGCACCTTCTCCTTTTTCAAACCAATGATTGTCAAAAGAATTTAGATCTATGTCCGTTCCCCAATGATGTCTGCTGCTTCCGGGCATAGAACTATACTCTAAAATTTTGAGTGATCTCTCAACTTGATCTTCAATTTTAGAAGCATTGGTTCCATCAGATAATATTCGTTGACCAGTCCATTTTCTTTCCCAAATTCCTTTTTGATAATCGAAGTTTCTTGCTGCGGATCGAATGATCAATTTTATGCCATCATTTGAAGCACTCTCGAACATTTTTTTAAACGCCTCAAAGGCGTCTTTTCTCATCCATTGCCCTGGACGATCTGCAAACTTTATTGGAATCTCTACAAAGTCGATTTCGTGTTTCGGGTCAAACTTACCTGTTACATAATCGATCGTATGATATTTTTTCACTTCTTTGGTTTGGATTAATTCAATCGGTTTTTCACTCGATTTTTGTGTTTCGACTGGAGCGTTGCAAGCACTAAAGATCAATATAAATGTCAACAACCAAATTCTCATTAAACGGATTCTTTTCTTTTGTCTATCGGACAAAAAAGTCCTTTACTTCTAATCAATTCTGTCAACTCTTCGGGTACCATTACTTCCCAACCTTCTCTACCTTCACAAATAGCATCATGTACATTATCTGGATAAATGCTCAATAGTTCAGCATTGTATTTTTCAATTCCCACGATTTGATTGCTCTCCAGTAGATGTTTATACAAAAAGGTAATACCTTCCGGAACCCTCAATGTATAGGCCGTCATTATTGTTTCTTGGTTATCTTCTAGCGCTGGATAAACATAAATTTTTATGTTTTTAGTAAAGAGCTCCCCAAAGGCTACCAAAAGTCTTCCATCTTTATTGTTTTGGTATTTCGACTCTATGATCTCGTACAATTCCCTAACCCCAATCACCAACCCAAGATTTTGAATCTTATAATCAGATAAGTAATTAATCAAGTTTTGGTGATTGCTACAATTTGTAACCATTACGCGCTTACCCATGGCACAAAGAAGATCAGCCCGGGAAGTAAAATCAAATTCATCAATCTCACCATTTTGTTCAAGGTTTTCTAAAGTAAGCTCGGCCAACATGTAAGCGCGGTCATTGTCCACCTTCCCTTCATTCTTGAATTGCTCAAATGACTTCTCAAACACATCAAGGCTTACCAAGGTTGGCGGTTGATAATGTCCTCGTACTACCATGAGATGTTTCTTATACAGAAATTCAGAAGCGTGAATGCTATTAGAATTTTCATCAAAAATGGTTACATCTGTTAATCCTTCTTTGACCAAATACAAACCCATCAATCTATTGTCAATTTGCTTGAAATCAGGACCAGTTAATTGGAGCATATCTACTTCGACCCTTCCGTCTAAAGCATCGAGCAGCGATCGAACGAAATGTTGAGGATTCTTATAATGATGGAAACAGGCATAAACTAAATTTACACCCAATACACCTATGGCTTCTTGTTGTAATCTGGTGTTGTTATCCAGCATCTTTGTATGGATAACAACTTGATTCGGCTCCTTTTGATTTGGGTCCAATTGAAACCTGACACCCATCCAACCGTGTCCCTTATTGGTTTTGTGATAATTAATGGCCGATACCGTATCCGCAAAAACAAAAAATCTTGTGTTTGGTCTTTCTGCAGCTAGTCTTTCTTCCATCAAGGCATACTCATGATCCAACATTTTATATAACCTTGATTCACAAACGTATCTACCCGATTCTTCTTCTCCATAAATGGCATCAGAATAGGTTTTGTCGTAGGCCGACATTGTTTTTGCTATAGTTCCTGATGAGGCTCCCACGTGGAAAAAATTATTTGCAACTTCTTGGCCAGCACCTATTTCAGAAAATGTACCATAAATTTTTTCATCTAAATTTATCTCTAATGCTTTTTGCTCAGTTTGTATTAATTGATACTCCATTATTCTTCTTAAGGTGCAAAGATAAGGGATAGAAAAACTTCATTTGTGCTCTAAAGCTTAAAATGACTCTTCACTTGAGACAAAGCATAGTTAATAGTAACTTTACAATGTGAAAAAATTAAGTGTTGTATTGTTTTTTCTCTTGGGCACATATTTGGTGTTTTCGGGTACCATAGATTTAAGTGCATTTTTTAATTATGCCTATCAAGATGTCCCAGACTACATAGTTCAAGACAACGGTGATAATAATCCGATCACAGATGAAAAAGCAACCATCGGTCGGGTTTTATTCTATGATAAACAACTCTCTGCTGATCTTAGTACAGCATGTGCCAGCTGTCACTTACAAGAATTTGCTTTCGGAGATACTAGTCTTGTCAGCCAAGGAGCAAATGGGCTAACAGGAAGACACTCCATGAGATTAATAAATTCTAGATTCTCGGAAGAAAACAGTTTCTTTTGGGATAAACGCGCAAGCACCCTGGAAGATCAAACTACTATGCCCATCCGAGATCATGCTGAAATGGGATTTAGTGGAACAAATGGGGATCCCGATTTTGATGATTTATTAAACCGACTTAATGATCTTGATTATTATGGTCAACTGTTTGAATTTGTTTACGGTGATCAAACAGTTACAGAGGATAGAATTCAAGAATGCTTGGGACAATTTATCAGAAGCATCCAGTCCTTTGATAGCCGTTATGATGAAGGCCTAGCTCAAACAAATGATCCAAACGTGCCTTTTCCAAATTTTACTGTGATTGAAAATTTGGGCAAGGACCTATTTATGGAAGCTAGTAATTTTGATACAGACGCTAACAGAATATCCGGGGGTGCAAATTGTAATTCTTGTCATCGCGCTCCAGAATTTGACATAGATCCCGTTTCAAGAAATAACGGAGTTGTTCTAGAAGTAGATGGTAGTGTTAATTTCGAAATTCATCGGTCTCCTACCCTCAGGGATTTATTTAATCCTACTACTGGACAACTGAATGGGCCTTTGATGCATAATGGTAATTTTCAAAATTTAGGCGGAGTTATTCAGCACTATAACAATTTAGGGAATAACCTACCTACCAGCTTTATTCCGCAGCTTGATACCAGGTTAAGAGTTGGGAGCAATGCCCAAAAATTAAATCTTGACAATCAAGAAATCATGGCGCTTTCTAGCTTTCTAAGAACTTTGACTGGAACGGATGTTTATACAAACGAAAAGTGGTCAGATCCTTTTGATGAATTTGGTAACATTGAGATTTTTGATCCTTCGCTTTCTTCCATTGATATAAATCCATTTGAAACAAGTATATACCCAAATCCTTCTTCAGATTATGTAAACATCGAAGGAAAAAAAATCCACACAATTAGCATTGTAGATTTACAAGGCAAATTGGTAGTAGAATTTAAAGACATTGAACCTACTGGGAGAATCATCGACATTCGTCAATGTAAACCAGGTATATATGTCATAAATCTCATTCACGAAAGTGGAGTTATAGCTTCAAAAAAGCTTATTAAACTCTAGATCGATCATCGGGCTTTATAATTAATTACTAAGCCATTACCTTTGTCCTATGTTTCCAGTATATGATGTAATAGTAGTTGGTGCAGGCCACTCTGGTTGTGAAGCTGCAGTGGCAGCAGCGAATATGGGTTCCAAAGTTTTATTGGCAACAATGAACATGAACACCATCGCTCAAATGTCATGTAATCCTGCTATGGGTGGTGTTGCCAAAGGTCAAATCGTAAGAGAAATAGATGCTCTTGGTGGCTATTCGGGAATTGTCACAGATCACACGATGATCCAATTTAGGATGCTTAACAAATCCAAAGGTCCTGCAATGTGGAGCCCAAGAGCACAAAGTGATCGAATGCTTTTTGCAGCCAAGTGGAGAGAAATGTTAGAAGCCCATCATAACATTGACTTTTGGCAAGAAATGGTTACCGGTCTAATTATTAAAGATGATAGATGCTTGGGCGTGCAAACAGGTATTGGATTGGAGATCCGTTCTAAATCCGTGATTTTAACCAATGGTACTTTTTTAAATGGTTTAATTCATATCGGTGAAAAACAATTTGGTGGTGGTCGTGCAGGTGAAAAAGCCTCAACTGGAATCACAGCACAATTGACTCAACTTGGTTTCGAATCTGGAAGAATGAAAACGGGAACTCCACCAAGAGTGGATGGAAGATCGTTGGACTGGGATAGAATGGAAGTGCAAGATGGAGATAAGAATCCATCAAAGTTTTCTTACACGGACACTCCTAAATTAACAAAACAACGTCCTTGTCACATTAGTTATACCAACCCTAAAGTACACGAGTTGTTAAAAACAGGATTCGATAAATCTCCAATGTTTAATGGTAGGATTAGAGGTTTAGGTCCAAGGTATTGTCCCTCTATAGAAGATAAAATTGATCGATTTGCGGAGAGAGATAGACACCAACTATTTGTTGAACCTGAAGGTTGGAACACAGTAGAAATTTATGTGAATGGATTTTCTTCTTCCTTACCAGAAGATGTTCAGTTTAAAGCCCTTCGAAAAATTGAAGGTTTCGAAAATGCTAAAATGTTTCGCCCTGGTTATGCTATAGAATATGATTTTTTCCCACCCACACAACTAAAAACCAACCTCGAAACTAAATTGGTTCAAAATCTGTTTTTCGCTGGTCAAATAAATGGTACTACCGGCTATGAAGAAGCTGGCTCCCAAGGTTTAATGGCAGGTTTAAACGCACATTTAAAAGTGAACGAATTGGATCCGTTTATCCTAAAAAGATCCGATGCCTATATCGGTGTTTTAATTGATGACTTGGTAAATAAAGGTACCAATGAGCCATACAGAATGTTTACCTCTAGAGCCGAGTATAGAATATTACTTCGCCAAGACAACGCAGACCTTAGATTAACTCCCCTTGTTAAAAAACTAGGGATGGAAGGCTTAGACGAACGGATGGAACAAGTAGAAAAGAAGAAACAAGAAGTAAGCGCCATTGAAAAGTTTATTAAAAATTTGTCTATTACTCCAGAAGAAACAAACGACTTATTAGAGCAAAAAGGGTCAGCTAAGCTAAACCAAAAAGTAAAAGCGATCAGTGTCTTATCTCGTCCGCACATTGGGCTAAAAGACATGGTGAAAACCAATGGTAATCTTTCTACTTTCCTAAATTCGTATAATCAAGAGACCATAGAACTTGCAGAAACTGGTTTAAAATATGAGGGTTATATAAAAAAGGAAAAAGAAATGGTAGAAAAAATGAATCGTTTAGAAGAACTCTACCTAAATGAAGATATGGACTACCATGGATTACAATCGCTTTCTTCTGAAGCTCGAGAAAAATTAAGTCAAATCAAACCAAGAACAATTGGACAAGCAAGTAGGATTAGTGGCGTTAGTCCATCCGATATTTCTGTCCTTTTGGTTAAGGTTGGTCGATAAGGTCATGGTAGTTTAAGATCTACTATTAAAGGAAAATGATCTGACCATTCCTGATCAACAACTTCATGTTTCAACACTTCGATTTCTGAATCAAGAAACACGTAATCGATCCTTAAAAAAGGTATACTTCCCGCAAAGGTTGGCTCAAAGCCTTTTCCCTTTTGTCTGAAGCTATCTTTATGTTCTTTAATCATTTGTTTATAAACATAAGAATACGGTGGTTCGTTAAAATCTCCGCAAACAATCACCGGGTGTGGCGATTTTGCGATTTCCATCAATACTTGATCAACTTGCTGAGATCTTATTTTAGACTCTTTTAAGTATTTTTTTAAAACACCTTTTGTTTCTTCAATGTTCTTTTCATAATCTCTATCCAAATCATTTATAGCTTCCAAATCTGAACTACTAATTTGATTGGATTTAAGATGAACACTATAGACTCGGTACATTTTCCCCCGAATATCTACATCAATCCAAACAACAGAATTGGTTTTATTGTTAAAATCGATTTTACCTTTGTTTTGAATTGCATACTTTGAATAAATTGAAGTTCCTGAACTTGAAAAATGAAATTTGTCATAATCCAATAATTCATTTTCCCATTTCTTTCGACTAGCAGATTCCTGAAATGCGATTATATCAATTTGACGTGTTACAATATCTTTAGGCAGCCATTTGTTCCGTCGTTTTTGAGTCTTTTTATCTAGAAAATAATTTCCACCCAGATTATACGACATTACACGAACTGTCTGAGTATCTCCCGACTGTGATTCTAATCCCCAGTTAAAAAAATTGAGAAATGAGTTACATACCAAAAGAAGTCCAACAAAGGATAAGAAAGAATTTTTTGGTTCGATTATTAACCAGTATAAAATAACAAGAATATTAAGAGCGCACATTACTGGAAAACTCAAGGCTAAAATAGATGCGATAGAAAAAGTATTTGGATTTACATGTGCCGCTACACAAGAAATTAAAGTAAATACAACAAGAAGTACATTGAGACCATAAAGTCCCTTTTTAATTACTTTCACTTTGACTGGCCTTATCTAAAATTTCCTTTTCTTCTTTACTCAAACTTTCGATACCCTCGGCTTTTATTTTATCAAGAATCGTATCGACACTTAATTGGATTGAGTTATTCTTTTTAATAGGTTTTTTATCTACCAATTTTGATTTGTGTGCCACGTGCATCGCTTTGTTCTTTTTCACTTTTTTCTTGCGATCCATTAATTTTTCAATTGGCTCAGTCAGTGAATAACCTCTGCGTAAACTCGTCACGCTAAGCCAACCAAAAAAAGCTCCTCCCAAATGAGCAAAATGACCACCCGAATTAGATGCAGTTAAATAGAGTAAATCCAATACTATAACTGCTAAGGCTACATATTTTAGTTTGACATTACCTATCAGAATAAAACGCAACGAATAGTCTGGAGCTGTAACCGCTGTAGCCAAAATAATAGCAGAAACGGCTGCTGATGCACCCATCGCTATGGATCCACTAATGGTCGGTATTATTGTGGCTACAATTAAATATGTCATCGCTCCAAATAGTCCTCCCATCAGATACGTGGGTAATACTTTTTTATCTCCAACCAAATCACCAAAAATTCTACCTATCCAAAACAACCACATCATATTCCAGAAAAGGTGCCAAGCACCTTCGTGCAAAAACATATGAGTAATTAGAGTCCACGGATGAAACAAAACCTCTTTCAAAGAAGATGAAAGTGCAAGATTTTCATTCACCACAGTATCATATAACCAACCTGTTGATTGTGCCTGCCAATCGTACCCAAAAATTCTCAATAATATGACAAATAGAAAAACAAAACAATTGACCAAAATCAAGCGAGTAATCATGTTACCGCTTCGAAAAGATTGCTGAATGTCGCGTTTTATTGAATCAAACATTTACGAGTATCTTCTGCTTTTCCAATATCGGATCAATAAAAACCCAGTCAATGCACCTCCCAAATGAGCAAAATGAGCAAACCCTGTTTCTGTTCCAGCCAATCCATTGTAAAGGTCATAAGCAATGTAACCGGCAGCCAGCCATTTTGCTTTGATCGGTACTGGTATCGGTATAATCATCAGACTATGATTTGGATAAAGTGTGGCATAAGCAACGACTACACCGTAAACCGCACCCGAAGCTCCTAAAACTGGATTCTGTGCACCAGTAGCATAACCTACAATAATGTGCGCCAAAAGAGCCCCAAATCCAGCCAACAAATACAAATACAAAAACTTTTTCTCGCCTAATGTCTGCTCCACATAGGTACCCAAAAAGAACAGGCCGAGCATATTCATAATTATATGACCAGTACCTCCATGCATAAACATATGCGTGATAATTTGGTGAACCTCAAAATTTCCCGACCCAGGAAAATGAAAACTTAAAAATCTTGCAAGTTGTTCGATACTCCATCCAAAAGCATTCGCAACCGGACTGAAATAAACAGCAAAAAACATGATTGCATTTATAATGATTATGTTGAGTATAATCTTCGTTATTTTCGGAATTCCTACCATCTAATCAGTAAAACGTTTTTTTATGTCATCAAGTTCTATAGTAATGAAGCATTTTCTACCAGAAGGACTTCTATAAGGAGATTGACAAGCAAAAAGCTGATCAATTAAATCTTGCATTTCTTCCAATCCCAAAGACGTTCCTCTTTTTAAACTCGTCTTTATGGCAATCGATCTTGACAAATTTTCCTCCATTACATCCGAAAAATCCATGTCTTCTAAATACATCTGTATCATGGACTCTAAACTTTGTTTAACACCTTGAGAAACATCAAAACCGTGAGGTAAGCTTCTTACTATAAAACTGTTTCCTCCAAAATCTTCAATTCCAAATCCCATTGCATTTATTTGCTCTAACAAGGATTTTAAAATTTCAGCATTCGCTGAATCTAATTCTATGGTTTCAGAAAAAAGCTGCTGTTGCACATTCTCACTTGAAGAATTAGAAAGATTTAGATTCTTCTCAAATAATATTCTCTCATGAGCCGCCTGTTGATCAATAATTATTAGACCAGATTTAATTTGAGAAAGGATATAACTTTTTTGAATTTGACTCGGCTTCTTTTTTGATTCAGACATTTCGTCAAAGTCTAAATCTCCTGACATTTTACTGCTGATCGTTATGGCTTCTTCTCCATCCGATTGAGAACTATTGTTTTGGAGACCATCATAAACGCTTTGCCAATTGCTCGCATCTGGCTTGGCAACTTTTGAACCACCTAATGAAGAAAAAGATTGTTTTTGGTCAAATCCTGAAAAAGTATTACTCGAAGCAATGTTTCTTTCAAAAGTAGATTGTGGAATCTCTTCAAAATCTATGACTGGTGTCAATGTATAACGCCCAATCGCATGTCGAACCGCCACCTTAATGTAGTTATATATCAAGCGCTCTTCTTCAAACTTTATTTCTTGCTTTGTGGGATGAACATTAATGTCAATTTTTTCTGGATCAAGTTTTATAAATAGAACAAACAATGGATAATTATCTTTTGGAATCAATTCTTCATAGGCTGATTTAATCGCATGATTCAGATAATTACTTTTAATAAATCTTTTATTAACAAAAATAAATTGTTCACCTTTTGTTCTTTTAGATGCCTCTGGTTTTCCAGCATATCCATCAATTACGATCCAATCAGTCGCTTCTTCTACTGGAACTAACTTTTCGTTATAGGTTTTTCCAAAAATTGATACAATTCGCTGTCTTAAATTTCCACTAACAAGATGATACTGTTCGACTTCGTTATGATAAAAATAAAACTGAATTTCTGGATGTGCCAAAGCTATACGAATGAATTCATCGTTGAGGTGTTTTAATTCAGTCGGATCAGATTTCAAAAATTTTCTTCGAGCCGGTACATTAAAAAAGAGGTTCTTGACTTGAATGTTAGTACCCTGATTTGCTGAGCAAGATTCTTGCTTCTCGACTTTAGAGCCCTTGATGACGATCTTTGTACCTAATTCATTAATCGCAGTTTTACTGATCATTTCTACATGGGCGATGGAGGCAATCGAAGCCATTGCTTCTCCCCTAAAACCCATTGTATTTATTTTAAATAAATCAGCAGCACTCTTGATCTTCGAAGTGGCGTGTCGTTCAAAACACATCCGTGCATCGGTCTCAGACATACCTTTTCCGTTGTCGATTATTTGAATCAGTGTTTTACCGGCATCTTTAATCATAATGCTTATTTCGGTTGCTTGTGCATCAATGGAATTTTCCAAAAGCTCTTTCAATACAGAAGCCGGCCTTTGAATCACTTCTCCAGCCGCAATTTGATTGGCAATCGAATCGGGTAGTAATTTTATTATATCGGACATCTCTATATTCCTTCCAAAAATTCAATAAATTTTGAAGACCTAATGATAACAATCGAAAGCAATGTTAATATAATGATGATGTATAGTAAAGTACGGTTAGATTTACTTTTGACCTGCGATTTATAGGTTTCATCCACTCGGTACTTTGCTCTCAAACCAGCTTGTATTCTATTTTTAGCCAATTCTGTCTTATCAATATCCTTGTCATCGTATTTTTTTAAACGTTCTTCTAATTCCTCTTTTTGAGGATCATAGAAACGAGGTATATAGTCAAAGTTTCTATGTTTGGTACGTTTATTAAATCCGAAAAGAGACATTTATTAAGCTTTACAACAAATATAAGTGATAAGTTTTGCAGCAGGGTATCAAGAAATACTCTTCTGCAAGTTCAAGCTAATCAAAAGGATTAATTTACATTTATGCTTTGTAAAACCTACCAACATTGTGTAAACAATGAGTGACCAGATAAAGCATGAATGTGGCCTTGCAATGATAAGGTTGCTAAAACCCTTAGAATATTACCACGAAAAGTATGGATCTGCTTTTTACGGTCTCAATAAGCTGCAGTTGCTATTGCAAAAGCAAAGGAATAGAGGACAAGATGGAGCAGGTATAGCTACCATTAAATTAGACTCTAAACCCGGAACACGTTACATAAGTCGTAAACGATCAAACAGCCCTCAATATCTTGTTGATTTATTTAATCAAGTATTTCAAAGATTTGATGATTGTACAGAAGATCAGTTAAATGATCCTGTTTGGTTAAAAGAAAATAAACCCTACCTCGGAGAATTATTACTAGGTCATCTAAGGTATGGCACACATGGATCCAATTCGATCGAAACGGTACATCCCTTTTTAAGATTAAACAACTGGATATCACGTAATCTCGTGGTGGCTGGAAATTTTAATTTGACCAATGTCCAAGAACTGTTTAGTGAGCTCATCGAACTTGGTCAATATCCTAAGGAAATGTCGGATACGGTTACAGTAATGGAGAAGATTGGGCACTTTCTAGATGACGAAGTTCAACGATTGTTTAATTGGTTCAAACCAGAAGGTTATTCAAATCAAGATATAAACAAACTCATAGCAGAACACTTAGATGTTCAAAGAATATTACAACGCAGTTGCAGAAAATTCGATGGAGGTTATGTAATGGCTGGAATGGTTGGACATGGAGATGCTTTTGTCTTAAGAGACTCATCGGGGATTAGACCTTGTTTCTTTTATCATGATGATGAAATCGCTGTAATAGCTTCTGAACGACCAGCAATCCAGACAGCCTTAAATGTAAAATATCATGATGTTAAAGAATTAAAAATTGGTCATGCGCTCATTATTAAAAAGAATGGAGTTATTTCCGAAGTTCCAGTAAAAGATCAAATTGGAAGAAAATCTTGCTCCTTTGAACGGATATATTTTTCAAGAGGTACAGATAAAGATATTTATCTAGAAAGAAAAAAATTGGGGAAATTGTTGGCTAAGAAAGTACTTGGTGCAGTAAACCATGATTTTGAAAACACTATTTTTTCGTTTATCCCAAATACAGCGGAAGTTGCCTTTTACGGCCTAGTTGAAGGATTGCACGATTCCATTGCCGAATGGCGAAAAGAAAAAATTCAAGAAATAAATGGAAAAGCTACCTCCGAACAATTAGAAAAAATTTTTAACATAAAACCAAGGATCGAAAAATTGGTTGTCAAAGATGCCAAAATGCGGACCTTCATTGCCAATGATTCTTTACGAGGACAAATGGTATCTCATGTTTACGATGTAACCTACGGGATGGTAAAAAACAAGCTAGATACCGTCGTTTTGATCGATGATTCGATTGTTCGTGGTACCACATTGCGTGATAGTATCATCCAAATAGTATCTACTTTACAACCTAAAAAAATAGTGATCGTTTCTTCTGCGCCGCAGATTAGATACCCGGATTGTTACGGTATCGATATGTCTAAAATGAAGAACTTCGTTGCTTTCAAAGCATTGTTACATCTTTTAGACAGGGATGACAAAATGCATCTCTTGGATGAAACTTATAAAAAATGTAAGGCACAATTAGATCTTCCTCCCCATGAAATGAAAAATGAAGTGAAGTCCTTATATGCAAATTATAGTTACGAAGAAGTTTCGAAAACCATAGCTAAAATCGTTACCCCTGATAACATAAGTCCTGAAATAGAAGTTATTTACCAAACTGTAGAAGATTTACATGAGGCCTGCCCAAACAATACAGGAGATTGGTATTTTACTGGTGAATACCCTACACCAGGTGGAATCAGAGTCGTGAATAAAGCATTCGTAAATTTCATGGAAAAAAACAACAATAGGGCTTACTAAGTTGACTTTATTATCAGTGCTTTATATATGGTAAATTAGCACAATATGTGTTAACTTTGCTCTATCCTATCCTAAAAGTTTTTGATTAAACCTTAATTACGTTTTGCTTTATGAGAGTTATCAAGATTATCCTATATCTCTTTTTGATGTTTATGGTTTACATTTGGTTGTCTACATTCTTTAAGTCATGTAACAATGATAATGTAATCACCGATGTAGTAGAAACTGTGGAGGAAAGTGCCGAAGACCTCGTTGACGAGGGAGAAGACATTCTTGAAGAAGCAGACGAATTTTTTGAAGAAGAAGATATCAATTATGAAGAATTGGATGCTGATCAAGACTTTGAGGACGATGACACCTATGAAGAAGATGTAGAATTTGAGCCTCTCGAAGAAAGTGAAGAAGAGGATTATGAAGAAGAAACCGTGGAGGCCGCCCCTGTTGCACCTTCTAAACCTAGGGTAAGCACCAATACTTCTGGAAATTACTTTGTCATAACTGGAAGTTACTTGCTCAAATCCAATGCTGTAGAAATGAGATCTAAGCTGGAACGATTAGGGCATGATGCAGAAATCTTGAATTTTGATGGCTCAGAATATCATGCAGTCACTTCTGGTAGATATAGAAACTATGAAGACGCTACATCTGTTTCGAGAGAACTATCTGGAAAAGGAATAGATAACTACGTGCATCGTAGAAAATAGCTTTTCTATTTATTGATAAAATATTTATCCAATTCTTTTTTGGCAACTGGTAGTTTAGCATTAAAATTTGGTCGGTGACTAAAATATAAGCTGACCAGGATATAAGTCAAATCAACAACTTCGTATCCTAAGGCAGCTAGTAATTTATCCTTTTTAAAACCGCTAATCGCTTCCACATCTTCCCATGTGGCTTTTTCTAACTCAGACAAGTCCCAAGTAGGGTTCTCTTTTATTATGGCTTCACCAAAAGCGTGGTAGGCAATGTTATAATACTTGTCAGGATGATTTATTGCATTGATTAAATATGGCGTCATCAAAATAATCACGCCATCTTCAGCCTCAGTTTCGACGATGTGAAGAAATTGCTTTTTAGGCGATCCAAAGGGGTGTTGGTATAAAAAAATTCGATCAAAATCTCCAATCAAAAAATCTTCTTGATAAAGGGTCATTTCGACGGCATGACAAGCTACCAAAATTTTTAAATCCTCTGGCACCGTTTTTTTTTCTGATGCTACTCCTTTAAATAATCTAGCTTCTAGATATAATGAAAGTCTATCTCTAAATTTCAGCCTGTCCTCTTCTTCCAGAATTTTATAAAAGCGATGTCGATTTTCTAAATACTCGATGACTGGTGGATCAAGTTCATTAGGATTTTTAAGGTGCCAAGAATAGTCCATTTCATTTCTCATATAATAAATGGCTATGGCCAGAGCCAACGGCAATAAAATCCAATTGATATTTAGCAAGTCAAACTGAATACTCATAATACCTATCATCAAGGCAGATAATACCAGCAAAGACATCAAAATTTGTGAAGGTGAGTACAGTTTCATATTCTCTATTAAAACTAAAAACTTTATCTAGAGTAGCTTTGGTATATCGGGTCCTATTTTTTTATCGGATTGAACGAGAAAGCAGAATCATTTAAAAGCGAACTCCACTTAGTAGATCAAAAAAAACTACGGTGGACAGGCCGAGGTTTTTACTCTCCTGGAATCGAACAATGGATATGATCAAAGGTTATCCTCATAAAAAACCCTCAACGTTTACACGCCGAGGGTTTTACTTTTCCACCCGCTTCTAATGAAGCGGTTCTTTCATTATCGATTGACATTCAGTCAATCAATTTTGCTAAAGCAAACCTTTCAAGAATCTCCTGGAATCGAACATGTCTTATGCTCAGGAGCATCCTCATAAAAAACCCTCAACATTTTACACGCCGAGGGTTTTACTTTCCCACCCGCTTCTGATGAAGCGGTTCTTTCTTTATCGATTGACATTCAGTCAATCAATTTTGCTAAAGTAAACCTTTCAAGAATCTCCTGGAATCGAACATGTCTTATGCTCAGGAGCATCCTCATAAAAAACCCTCAACATTTTACACGCCGAGGGTTTTTGTGGTGCCTCCAGGAATCGAACCAGGGACACATGGATTTTCAGTCCATTGCTCTACCAACTGAGCTAAGGCACCAGCCTTGCTTTAGAAGCGGTTGCAAATTTATATTCTTTTTTTCTTTTCCACAAGGTATAAGCAAAGTTTTTTATTTTTAATTTTGGTTTTTCAATTTTTCACCTGTTCCTTTTCAAAGAAAAGGCATTATTATGAGAAAATATGTTTTCACGAATAGTCGCTTTTCCATTTATCATGGCACTTGGTTGGTGTCTTTATAATATATACCACTATTATGACTCCAATCCTCAAGAGACTAATATCTATATGATTGGTGTCGCAGTATTGGCAGTCATTTTATCTATCATTTATATTTTTAGTCCGCAGATAGATTGGTGGTGGTTCAACCGTAATCCTCCCAAGATGCACGAGAAGCTACGTATGCTTTTGCAAAAATATAATCGTTTTTATAGAAACCTAACCGTAAAAGAAAAAGAGCGCTTTCGCAAAAGAGTGTCTTTATATATGCATGCGCATGAATTTAAACCGATGGGAGGCCCCGAAACCTTGCCCGAAGATGTGCGCGGCTTTATAGCCGCCGCCGCCGTTCAGCTTACCTTTGGACAAAAAGATTTTACATTAGAACCATTTGAGCATATTATATTATATCCAGGAGCATTTCCTTCACCTCAATATCCGAAGCATTTGCACAACTCCGAACATTACAAAGAAGATGGAGTTATTATGTTTTCTATAAAATCAGTAATGGATAGCACTACATTATCGCCACGTGCTTATCATGTATTATTGCACGAATATGCTAGTGTCTTTGAAACCATAAATCCTAAAATGGATTTTCCTGCTTTAGACGAAAGTATTTGGGAAACCCTAGAAAGCATTAGTGGCATGAGCAAAGAATTTGTTCATGAGTCTATTAATATACCTAAAGTGTCGCCTCGTCCTGTGAGTATTCATCACTTTTTTGTCTTTCCAGAAAAATTTCAAGAAAAACTGCCTACACTATATAATAGGTATAAAGAAATTTTCAATCTTGACCCTTGCGAAATGCACGAACCTGTACTTGAGTGGCGCAATCTTCAGATTGCGTAAAATGGATCTGTCAAAATTTAATGAGCATATGACATCGAAGTTATAAACTTCGACGAGCGGGGTCAGTAATATTTTAGCTCAAATCCATCCAAAAATGCCCATTTTAGGGCTTCAAATGTTAAGAAAGCCTTAAAAAACACCTTTTTTCGATTTTTTTATGAAAAAATTTATGGAATTATAGCTTTTGGTGAGTCTTTAATGTGAACGCTGATAATTGAGAACATGAATACTGACGAACACACCAACACACTAACAATCAAAGCATGGGCCGAAGAAGATCGGCCACGAGAAAAAATGCTTCTTAAAGGAAAAAATATTTTGACAGATGCAGAATTAGTTGCCATATTGATTGGCTCTGGTTCAAGAGAAGAAACCGCAGTCGCTTTGTCGCAACGCATTCTACAATCTGCCGAAAATAACTTAAACGATTTAGGGAGATACTCGATAGCTGATTTTGTAAAGTTTAAAGGTATCGGTGAAGCCAAAGCCATTAGCATAGTTGCTGCGCTTGAATTGGGTCGCCGCCGTCAGTTGTCGGATGTAAAAGAACGTCCGAAAGTAACCAGCAGTCGAGATGCTCATAATGCCATCGCACCCATTTTGATGGATTTGACACACGAAGAGTTTTGGGTTTTGATGCTCAATAGAGCCAATGAAATCACCCGTAAAGTTTGCATCAGTAGAGGAGGAGTAGCTGGCACAGTAGTAGATGCAAAGATAGTTTTCAAAAAAGCCCTAGAAAGTATGGCTTGCTCTATTATTCTTTGTCATAATCATCCATCAGGTAATACTAAACCCAGCCAAGCTGATGTTAATATTACAGAAAAGTTGGTCAAAGCGGGCAAAACACTCGACATCAATGTATTAGACCATTTAATCATAACAGACCGAGGCTTTTATAGCTTCGCTGATGAAGGAATGATGTAAATCTCAGAAACCGATTCATCTTTCCACTAAAATTTAGAAGTAGCATAATAGCTGCTCTATTTTCCAAATCACACCACACACACACCTATTTGAAAAGAAAGTTTACAATTTAGTTTAAACACTTTTTAAAGTCGTCCTCTTACACTTTGAAATAGCCAAAGGTTTAGAATAAACCTTTGTGCGAATCAAAAAAGTAAAGGCGAATAATTCCAAAGTTTAGAAATTATTTTTACCAGATATAATGAACGGTTTTGGACATGGATTACCCCCTATCGATGTCTGAACAAGATACCGATGTATTGTCCAAAACCAATCTTTTGACATTGTTAGAAAATTACACGATACGCTGAAGTGAAGAAGCTCGTACTGTGAGAAATAGAGTTTTAAAAAAACTCTATGAAAGCAAACTACAAATACTATGACACTAAAGCAAAGTCTGTTTGCCTAGTTCTATGAGATGGGCAGGTAATCTAAACCAAAAGAAGGAGATTAAAATCGGTTAGTATTACAACAAACGGACTTGCTTTTTTACAAAGTTAATAATGATAAAGGGTTAGTACACTGTAAGGAAATCTACAAACAGAACCATAAACCAAGATATCCCAAACCGATTAGCTCCGATTGACACATACCCCTTTTGTGAAAATCGGAGCAACTTAAAGAAACGTTAATATCCCTTTAGAGGGAATTATATAAAGATTTTTTATGTAGTAGCCATAAAAATAGTGTGTGTTTTTAGTTAAAAACGGAGACGTTTTTCATGCTAGGAGTGTATCGAAGGGTACACTCTTTTTTTTTGTACCTTTACCAACCTTCCAGCACTTCAATTGTTAAAAAGTAGTGAGTAATACCAATCAAAAATTTGATTATCAACTATTAGGTCGGGTTATCCGTTTGGCGAAGCCGTATCGTACTATTTTTATAATGGCGAGTTTGCTGGCTATATTCTTAGCTCCACTTGCAATTGCTCGACCTTACTTGATACAAGTCATGGTTGACGATTATATTTTTAAATATGATTTGTCAGGGATGCTCAATGTAGCTCTGCTCATTGTGGGGATTTTGCTTGTTCATGTGATTGTTCAATACTTTTTTATTTATTCGACAAGTTGGTTGGGACAATCTGTGATAAGGGATTTGCGGGTCAAAGTTTTTAATCATATTTCAAATTTTAGGTTAACCTATTTTGATACGACTCCTATTGGTACTTCGACCACTCGTACCATCAATGATATTGAAACCATAAATACCATTTTTTCGCAAGGGATTATTACGATTATTGCCGATTTATTAACACTTTTTGCGGTTTTGGCAGTGATGTTTTATACCTCTTGGAAACTGACTTTGATTTGCTTGGTGACGATGCCTTTTTTGATAGTCGCAACTTATATCTTTAAAGAAAAGGTAAAAGCGGCTTATCAAATTGTTCGTACGCAAATTTCTAAAATGAATGCCTTCTTACAAGAACGCATTACGGGAATGCGCATCATTCAAATTTTTAATGCGGAAGAACAAGAGATGGCGAAGTTCCGAGAAATCAATCGAGAATACACGCAAGCCAACCTAAACTCTATATTATATTATGCGATATTTTTTCCTGTGATAGAAATTATATCAGCTGCGGCTTTGGGACTTTTGGTTTGGTGGGGAGCAAGAGGTTATTTGACGGGCGATGTGACACTTGGAGCTTTTGTGGCTTTTCCATTGTATTTGTCGATGCTATTTCGTCCGATGCGGATGTTGGCTGATAAATTTAATACCCTTCAAATGGGTTTGGTCGCAGCCGAACGGGTTTTTAAAGTCTTGGATAGAGATTATGTGATTGAAAATAAAGGGACGCTCCAAGCCAGCGAACTCAAAGGCGACGTCGCCTTTGATGACGTCACCTTTGCCTACGTCGCTCGTGAATATGTTTTAAAAAATATTTCCTTCAACATCAAAGCTGGAGAAACATTGGCGGTTGTTGGTAGTACAGGTTCTGGAAAATCAACTATCATTAATATTCTCAATCGTTTTTACGAAATCAACGATGGAAAAATTACCATTGATGGAATTGATATTCGAGATTTTGAACTCCATAGTTTGCGCCAACGCATTGCCGTTGTTTTGCAAGATGTCTTTTTGTTTTCAGGTTCTGTATTAGAAAATATTACCCTTCGAGATAAGAATATCACCAAGGAACAAGTCATCGAAGCGTCCAAAATGATTGGTGCACACGAATTTATCATGCGTTTGCCTGGTGGTTACGACTACGAAGTGATGGAACGAGGTGCGACGCTTTCCATGGGACAACGCCAACTCATTTCCTTTGTTCGCGCATTGGTTTTTGACCCCGATATTTTGATTTTAGATGAAGCTACTTCATCTATCGACCCTGAATCCGAGGCGGTTATTCAATATGCAATTGAAAAACTCATCAGCAAACGCACTTCTATTATCATTGCTCACCGACTTTCGACGATTCGTCATGCCGATAATATTTTAGTTTTGGACAAAGGAGTTATTCAAGAATTTGGTCCGCACCACGAACTCCTCCAAATCGAAAATGGTCACTACCGAGAATTGTA
>JAHDHU010000075.1 GCA_020631135.1 Saprospiraceae bacterium
CAATACTTCAGCATCTTCTAAATGTCTATCGATAAACTCCAAAAGCTTTTCGTAAGCAGGAATCTCATCTTCGAATATTAATATTTTCATTGACCTACTTCTTTAATTAATGGCAAAATGACTGTGAAATTTTCATCTTTGATAATTTTAATTTGATGATCCGTTAGTAGCTGATACCGAGCAATCAGATTCTTCAATCCAGTTTGATTACTTGTGGCTCTATCCTTCTTTAATCGAATATTATTACTTACGACTATTTGTTTTTCGTTAATCATCACGCTAGTAATAATGGGATTTGACATCGAAGATGCGTTATGCTTTACTACATTTTCTAGCAAGGTTTGCAGTGCACCAGGTGGAATCATTTTATTCTTGTTTTCTCCAGTATTTTCTATTTCAAATTGATAGGCCTTTCCAAATCTTTGTTCAAGTAAGTAGATATAATTTTGTGCAAACTCAAGTTCTTCATCCAACATAACCACTTCATCATCCTTGGTTCGAATCAAATAGCGATACAATTGGGATAGTCGTTGCAGGTATTGCTTCGCCACCTGTGGCTTATTATCAATTAGCGAATCGAGCGTGTTAAGGTTATTAAATAAAAAATGCGGATCGATCTGAGATTTCAACAATCTTAATTCGCTCTCCTTCTTTTCTTTTTCCCTTTCTTGAATATCTAATTGCGCATCGTAGAATTTTTTTCCAAGTAACATTCCGATCAAAATACCTGCATTTTGTGCACTCGAAGAAATACCCCACAACCAAGCCCTAAAGTTTGTAATTGTTCGTTTAAACCATTCCCAATGCCCATCATCAATCCACTCGTACAATACGAGTTCGATATAACCCGCGACCCCCATCAAGGCTGCGGTGCACATAAGAAGAGCCAATATTCTCCTCTTCGGAAAGAAATACGGAAAAAACTTAAAGACAATAACATAAGAAACAATGGCTGTGAAAAAACAATAAACCACAGTATCCATAATTGGTCTAAACCATGATTTAGAATAATCGTAACCAACCAATGTAACCCCTATAGCCACAATGTAAAAAATGGCTATGATGAACAAATCTGATTTATTGAGCTTTATCTGCATGATTGTTTCTTATGCTACAATATAAGGTTCTTATAATTTGATCCTTAATTTTGAGTTGCTCTTCTAATTTCTTCAGAAGCGCTCGTTTTACCTTTCTTCTTAGATTTTAAATGCTGATTACCAAATTTGTACGACACCCTTGCATTTACCACTGGAGTCTGCCAATTACTAATCAAATCCATGTCTTGTTGGTAATCTACATTTGCATGCCAAAACCTTCTTGCAAAATCTTCAACTCCTAAGCTGACCTTTAATTTTTTATCTAAGAACTTTTTAGACATACCGAAAGAAGTGCCAAAAAGCCATTCTGAATTAAAGATGCCCTCTTGATTTGAACTTGTATACCATCCGCCTATTTCCGCATTTATCTCCCACGGCAATTTAAACTCCGCTTGCAAAAAAGCAGTAGTGTTCCATTTGGATCGATCAAATTGTGCATCACTGTAGAACGAATTAAATTCATTTCGTGTCACCACTGTTCCACCATATCCGCTTAACCCAGGAATAAAGTCGAGTGGGAAAAGCATCGTAATGCTCAGTTGATTTTGTTCATCAAAATTGATATCTGTCTTTCGAGCTTCTTGCGAATTCTGATCTTGCTCTGTAACTTCTACAATCGCATCTGTGGACCTTTTGTATTCGACATTAAAAAATGGCTGTCCTTCTAAGCTCAAAGTAAACTTTGCACTATGCGTTAATTCAGGACGCAAAGATTGATTTCCTTGTTCATACGTAAATGGATCTAAGTAAAAAACAAATGGATTCAGTGTCGAATATCTAGGTCTATCAATCCGATAACTATAAGCGACAGATGCTTTTAATCCGTCAGTGATATCCCTTGATAAACTAAAACTTGGAAACAATTTTTCGATAGGTCGCGTCAATATTGAATCTAATGTCAATGACTCCCCCACTGATTCACTTTTCTCATATCTCAATCCAGCAGTACCAGACCAAACTCCTTTTTTCCAAGAAACTTTGCCATAACCCGCATAAATCTCTTCGTTGAATAAGTAATGATTACTCTGATCAACATTGTTTACCCATTGATCATCAAACAGGAATTCTGATCTTAGGTTGTTGTCCAAATCCGCCATACTGTATTTGGCTCCAACTTTAAATTCTAAACCTTGACTGATTGGTTTTGTATAATCGACTGAGGCAGCAAAAATCTTGGTATCTCCGGGTTGAATATACCTCTGCTGACTCTCCAAAGGATCCAAATTATTAGTAGTGACCAAGGTACTCATACTTTCTACTTGATAACGAGCTCTGCTTACATCCAATTCTAATTTTTGTCCTGATGTATCTATCTCAAAAATGTAATAAGGATTAATAGAATTATATGTCCATCCTCGTTCCTTAAAATTATTGGTATTGAGTTGGTAATCGTCAAACATTACATCTGTAATATCTACATCTGTAAAATTGGTTGCGACATAATTATTTGTATTATTATAATACTTGGTCTCAAATCCCAAACGATGTTTATCCGTCATATCCCAATCTGCTCTCAAATTTCCTCTGTAGGTAATCGGTCTGGCAGCATCTTCCGATACCTGATCATAAACACCATCGATTTGATTTCCGATTCCACCCACTCTTCTCGTTATGTATAATTGTTCCCACCAAGCGTTTCTGGTATAACCCAATCCTCCAGAAATATTAAAATTGCCTTCATAATGACTCAAATTTAATCCAGTCGTATAGTCCCACAATTTGCCCTTACCCACGCCAGCCGTAATACTCCCATTGGTACCAAAAAGACTGTTCTTTTTGAGTATGATATTGATTATAGGACCACTTCCAGCTGCTTCATATTCTGCACCTGGCTGATGGATAATCTCTACCTTTTTGATATTGTCACCTGGCATATCTCTTAATAAAGATTGTACATCCATGTATTGGGTACTTTTTCCATTTAATAAAATCGTTGGAGAACCTGATCCGACCATCGATAAACGATCGTTAATCACCAACATACCTGGGACCTTCTTCATGACATCCAGCAAACTACCCGAAGTATTGGTAACATTTCCTTCAACATTCACGATCAACTTGTCGGCCATTTGCTCCATTAATGGGAGTTTGTCCACAATTTCTACTCCCTCAATCAATTCAGAATTGTTGGCCAAAATAATTTTACCTAAATCCAAATCGTTTGCAGCAATTTCAAAAACATCAGACGAACGATCAGAGTACCCAAGCATTGTCGCTTTAACAAAGTACTTGTCTTCCTTATCTGCCTTTAATTTAAAAAATCCATTTTCGTCAGTAGATTCTCCTTTAATGATACTGCTGTCTTTTGCATTGTGTAAAGCAACTGTGGCATAGATGATCGAACTACCTTTCTCGTCGATCACTTGGCCTTTGATGGTTTGGGCATTCGCGAATGCGATAAAAAATAAAAATAATGTAGTGGTTAAGAAGCGATGTTTCATAGTGCTATATTTTTGATACAACAAATATGCGCTGACGCATCACCGTAATCTAGGTCAAACCGATGAACTGGGATATTTTTCCTACGAATAATCGTCAATCCCATTGAACTGGGCAAAATAAGGGTTGAAATAGACCAAAATTGAACAATAAGACGTAATTAGATGATGATTTAGAAGATATCTTTATCAAACCATGATTAGACAATACCTAGCGAAAAGCCTTCTTCTTTTATTTATAAGTTTTCACTTTGGTTGCTACGGACAAGAACAATCAAAAACAGGGCTAGACCTCTACATTGACCCTTCTGTAGAAAATGTAGATGGCGAAGATGAAAAGGAAATCATATCCTTATGGCAAGAGTATCTACTTTCGAAAACCGCTTACGCGTCGAATAACTCATTTTGGCATTCGCCGAATAGTCGTTTTCCAGATGCATTTTTATTCCCTCTACAATTACGCGAAATAGACCAACTCCAGTTTAATGTGCAAAATAGCATCATCGGAGTATTTAATGTCGAGCTCGATCACTACTGTCTAAAAAGTATGTTTTCAAAAGTAGACAGTAGTGGCCAAATAATACTTAATTACATCACGAGTGTCTATGCAAAAAAAGTCAATAATGAATTTAAGTTGGTCAATAGCACAGATTACCATCGCTTAATTTGGAGAAAAGAAAAGCTTGGCAATATTGAATACTATATTCATCCAGCACATGAATTCAAGATTGAAGAAGCTCAAAAAATGAACACCTACAATTCAGAAATAGCTGAAAAATTTGGTGTCGAGCCCATAGAAGTCGAATACTTCCTTTGCAATTATGGAAGAGATTTATTGGCTCTACAAGGATTTGATTTTACGCCGAAAAGCTATATCAAAATTCAGTCAGGCGGGATGGCTTTCGGGTATGACAATATTATTTATGCAGGGAACAACTCTGCCTATTATCCGCATGAGTTAATTCATCTTTATACTCACCAATGCTGTCAAGGACAGTTCCATCAATGGGCAGATGAAGGAGTCGCAACATTTTTTGGTGGAAGCACGGGTTATTCTATTGATTGGCATATTGATAAGCTTCGTTTGTTTCTAATTGAAAATCCGGATTATGCTTTAGATGATTTAAGTGCTTTAAACACTGATATTCCCAATGGAGAATTTAAAACCAATTTTATGTATGCCCTTGGTGGCTTCTTCATCAAACAGATTTATCAAAATGAAGGTATGGAAGGCATCATGGATGCTTTAAAATGCGGACGTACTGAGAGTGATTACTTTAATATGCTTGAACAAAAATTAGGTATTAACAAATACAATTTTTCTGCAGAAGTGAGAAAAAGAATTGTACAATAAAAAATGGAGCTGTATTATATACAACTCCATTTCATTAAGAAGGGTAATCGATCGGAATTGTTAAACCATCACGTTTAACAATCGAGTAATAATTGATCTACTTGGGAATCATCGACTACATTCAAATTGCTTCCATTTTGATCTAGGATTTCAAATGGAAAAACGAACTGTTTAATGTGATTACTTTGAAAAATATCTTCTAATTCAGCATCACTTGTTATTTCTACTTCATTTCCATTTGCCTCGATAAGACGAATTGGATAAACGAAGCCATAGCAATCCTTTAATTGCAATACTTTGTCTCTGAACTGGTTGTTTTCGTTGCAAGTATTGACGCGTGCATTGAGCTGATTTATATTATTCACAGGAACTTGAACATTGTTCTTTGTAACTTCTAATGGAAAATCTATTTCGGCAATTTGCGAAGAATTTGTTGCATCCAGTAACTCTGAGTTAGAATTAACTGTTATCAAAAGGCTCGCGGAATCTGTGAAAGAGACTGGATACACTATTTCGTAGCATTCGGATAATAAAACAAGCAATTCACCTAAAGAATATTGATTATTAGAATTGTCTTGACAAATTTCCAATAAATCACCTAATTCATTAGAATCTAAAACCTCTACTTCATCACCATTTTCATCTAATAATTTAATCGGGAATACTACAGCATTTATAGAACCTTCCTCTTTTAAATCTTCCAATTCATCCTCGTTGTTTGCGGTAAACTGATCTCCTTGATCGTTAGCAAAGCTAATCGGATAAACCAATTCGAAACAATCATCTAATTCTTCTATAAATTCTTCGACAAACTCTTCATCACCTTGATTGTCATCATCACAATCATCAAGCTGTTGGAAATCTGCTTCAGAATTTATTTCTACAACAGCACCATTTTCATCCAATAGATTTACAGGATATACTATACCAGAGAGTTCATTGTTTATTACGATATCTGCTAATTCATCATCATCTTGAGCAGTTAAAACATTACCGTCAACGTCAAGCAAATCGATGGGATATTGAATGTCATAACATTCTTCGAAATCTTCAATCAAATCTTCTATTTCAAATCCATTACCACCGCCATTATTTTTTTCTCCTTTAAATTTTATTACTGGTTTTAGAACATATCCTTGATTGCCTTTTTTAATGATAGAGGTACACGCAAAAAAGTCAACTAGATAATCAGCATTATTTGAAATTTCTGCGAGATCCATTTTGACCTTAACTTGATCATTACCTTGGTGCAATTCTAAAGGATGTGTCACTCCATCGACTACAATAGTATTGTTTGTGCCTAAGGTAAAGTACATACTTTCGATTGTTTCGAAATCTACATTTCCTGTAGCAATTAATGTATCTACACCATCTTGGAAATCTAGAAGATTATAAATACCCACTATGGTATTTAGGTTGATCATAAAGCCTTGATCATCTTCAAGAGAAATGGAAAGTATTTCGACATTCACTTCTTCTGCTTCAAAGGGACAATCTGTAAGATATACATTTACTTGTTTGATATCTTGTTCTCCAGGTTGTTCGCCGCATGAAATAATACCGAAAAACAGCAAGAAAAGGAATGCTTTAAAAAATAATAAATGTTTCATGAGATGTTTTTAGGAAATTTTTATTTAAAATATTTCTATTTATTGATACGGCATAAATGTCGTACAAGTTGCATTTTTTTAAAATTTAACTTTAAAGGATAGACTTAATGAATAAAAGTTGGGGTGTATCAAAGAGGCATTTTGGATGACTCTAGAGTGTTGTCCGATTAGATCAATTAGATATCGCTGATTTATAGAGTATTGTACTCCCATTCTTATATTGGTATAAATCGGATATCTATAAATTTTGTTAATTGATAGTTCGATATTTTCGCCACCTTCAAATTGGTATACTATATTATTATTGAGACCTAGCCTTTGCACAATACCTGTTCCTAAATAAATGGAATAATTATTATGTACTTGCCATATTCTGTTGAGACCTAATCCTAAGTCAATCATTGACATATTATAATTGACATTTTTGAGGTCTCCTAACACTTCATCAAAATTAAGCCCTTGTATTCTTAAATCTTTACTGTATAAAAAAGAAGAATAATTTACTGAATTCCAATTTAAGCCGGTGTTTAAGAACCATTTCGATTTCTTAATAAAAAAATCTGATGATAAACCGATTCCAGCCGTATTTGAAGAGGTGATGTATTTATGATCTAACCAGGTATGGATTACATGAATTCCAATATTGTTTTTCGTGCCAATCGATTTTACAACATTTATTATCGGTGGCAAAGTTTGTTCTTCTTTGAGCTCGAGCACTGTGTCATCTTCAAACTTCCAAGCTTTAATTGGTGGTAATGGCTTTACAACATCAAGCAATTTCACACTTTGCTTTTGAGCAAATTTTTGATCCACATGGTTCGGAGCATTTGAACTTTTTGAATTGAGATTTGAGATTTTATTTTGATCAACAATACTAGGATAAAAATTTTGAGCAATTACCTCAGAGCTAATTGGATTCATCACTTTGGCATCTGGTGGTGATGTGGGATTTTTGTATTCGCTTTGATTAACTTCTCTAGAGTTTCCTTGATCTTGGGTCAATAGTGAAAATTCGTAAATGGGAGAATTTTCGGCACTATCAGTAATTGGTGACTTTGGAAGAGTTTCACTTTTTTCAGAATTGGTTAATACCTTACTGTTCGAAGATGACAACTCTGAAAATGGTTTAAAGATGTATGTCGCAGATACCAGAAGACAAAAGAAAAGCAATACTAATCCAATTCTTACATAAGAAGGTCCTGGACGATTAAATTTCCGCTCGTATCTCTGCCAGGCTTCTTCCGGATCCATTGCAGGAAGTTGATTTTGATAACTATTTTTAAATTTTGTATTAAAATCATTAGGTTCAAAGGTCTTATTGCCTATTGAAGATTCGAAGTTTTTCCAAGCTTCATTTGGATCACCAGTATTTACCTGATTATTATAAATGTCTTTTATGTAATTATCTAACGACAACCCTATTTTTTTGCTTTGATAATAAATAATTTTGTCTGATCAAATTCTTTGCTCTACTCAAACAAGATTTTGAAGTACCTAAAGAAATATTCAACTCCTTAGCTATTTCTTTATGACTATATTCTTCGAAAACAAACATATTGAATACAAGACGATATCTTTCGGGCAAAGATTGCATCAATGGCAAAACATCGGCGTTATAAAGTTCTTCATAGGAAAACTCCGACTCTTGAATATTGACATCTTTATTCAGTTCCTCTAATCTTATATTTTTTACCTGTTTTCTATACCTGTCAATGGATGTATTTACTGCAATTCTAGAGATCCAATTTTTGAAAGAATGATTTGAATTATACAGATCTATTTTAGAAAAGGCTTTATAGAATACATCGTTTACTATTTCTTCTGCTTCTTCACGAGTGCTACTATATCTGAGAACTATGGACATAATGAGGTTGTGGAATTTTATGAATACCATTTTCTGAGCAATACGCTCATTCCTTCTTAAGCCAGGAATCAAATTGAGTATTTCTGTTTTTTCGGATAGCATAGTAGTCCTTCTAGCTATTACGTACAAAAAGCATTAAAAGGTTGCAGAAAAAGGAGAAAATAAAAAGGGGAAATCAAAAATTTGAAATCCCCTTTTAAGATTATCTTCCTTCGAGCACGGTCACATCCCCTGCCACATCTTTCTCTTCGCCAAATATGGTGGTGTAACTAACGCTATAAACATAAACTCCAGGTACTACTATCAAATCGCTCTTGAATGTACCATCCCAACCAAAACTTGGATCATTCGGCCCAAAGTTTTCTTCCTCATATATCAATTCGCCCCATCTGTCGAATATCCTTAAATGATTGATTATCTCAATTCTGTCGTCTGACTGAATAAAGAAAATATCATTGTTACCATCGTTATTGGCGGAAATTATATTTGGTATATAAATGTTTTCCTTGGTATTGACAATAATAGGATAGGCCAGTCTGTATTCACAACCATTTATATCAATCACTGTGAGGTACACATTTGTACTAAATTCTCCAATAAAATCGACTGAGTAGCAATCGACATCAACACATTCTAATGAATCCATTGGTGTCCAGATTATACTCGCAATCTCACTTGGCAATAAAGAAGTATTTAAGGTTAGGGTCGTACCTTCTCCATATTCTATCATATTGTCTCCTACGATTTCGTTGGTCGCACCAGATCCTTCTGGCATAGTAAATTGTGTGAAAAAATCACAACCATCTGAATCAATTATTTGAACCGAATAATCTCCAGGTGAAAGATTGCCAAATACACCACTAGTGTTGGTTTGTCCATTTACAATATATGTATAAGGAGCAGTACCTCCAATCACATCGTTTACGATATATTGTCCATTCGTTTCTCCTTCACATGGGCCATTTATATCAAAGAGTAAATCTGTAGGTACATCCGTATTTTGATCAACAAAAACAGAATCAACGCTTAGACAACCATTATTAGAATTAAACACTTGGATAAAGTACGTTCCAGGTTGATCAATTATTGGATTTAAACCATCACCATTGCCAACAATGTTGCCATCAGGAGTACTCCAAGAATATTGGATTCCTGCCCCGGTAGTAGAACCTAATCCGGATAACTCCAAAGTTTCATCATCACATCCTAGGATGAGATCTGCATTGGCTTCAGCCAAAGGAAAATCTGATAGGTCATCCACGAAAACTGTGTCCTGGTTGGTACAACCATTTTCAGAATCGACTGCTTCGAAAATATAGAATCCAGCCATGGTAACGTCAAAAGTCATATTGGTTTCTCCCGGATATGGCACATTATTGATATCATACCATTGGTAAACTATGGTCGGTCCTGTCTGAGAATTGGTCGCATCTATCGTTACCGTTTGATTTGTACAACTGATATCATCAGGATCTTGGATATCAATTATTGGATATTCCACATTGTCTACTATCAAAATACTATCCAGGTTTGAACATCCTGTGATGGTATCTAATGCAGTCAAATAAACCAAGCCTCCATCTTCTATTGTCACGGATGGTCCTATAAACACACCGTCAATTAAAACCCATTCGTATTCTACGTTTGGTTCATTATCCGTAGTAAGATTTACAGAACTCACCAAACAGTTTATCACGTTGTTTGGATCTGAATAAATAACTGCGGAAGGCAAATTAGTTCCATCTAGTACTTCTACTGAAGTCACCGGAGAAGAACAATTGTTATTGGTGTCTACAACCTCGAGGGTATAAATTCCAGGAGTGCCAGTGGTAAAATTAATGCTGGTACCCACAATATTGCCATTTTCATCTCTCCATATATATTCAATTCCGGCCCCTGTGGTCGTATTGGATCCGCCTAATGTAACCATATCAATCAAACAACTAATTGACATATCCTGACCTGCATCTGAGACAGGAACACTGTTATCTACATCTACAACAACCATATCTGATGCTGAACAACCATCACCATAGTTTACCGTAAGCGTATAAGTTCCAGTAACGTTGGTCATAAAAATGAGGTCATTAGAAACAACCATTCCATTTTCATCAGTCCACTCTACATTACCTAACTCAGAAGAAGTACCTGTCAACGTTACCATTTGGTTTGTACAGGAAATGGTTTGATCCAATCCAGCACTTACCGTTTGATCACATGATGAACAAGGCATTTGGGTAACATCTAGCGTCGTACTACATGATCCAGACTCGTCTTCGATCAACAAGGTAATTAATGACCCGTCAGCGGGTAGATTTGGTATATTAATCGAAACGCCATAATCAAACGGCCCCCAATTCATGCCATTCCAACTCACAGTGAATTGGTTACCAACTGTGGTATTCATTCCAATTACTGTAATATCAACACCGAAGAAATCGTCTGTAGGACTATTGCCCGTATTATTGTCATCACAATCTCCGATGGCTGAATTGCTCACAGAAACAACGCAGTCATCACTACAAGAATCCAAAGGACCTATTTCTTCTGAATCTGTACATGTCGAATCATCTACATCTTCAAACATGATTATAGGCATCGAACCATCAGCAGGTAAGGTAAACATACCTCCCATTCCATAGTTGTAAGTACCTACTACAACTCCGTTTACAATGACATTGAACTGTCCACTTGCCCCACCATTTATTGAACTCGCATTTACAGTAATGTCGAAATAATCATCTCCAGGATCACTGGTCGTTCCATTATTATTACATGTCCAAATTACCGCATCCGCTGAAAGTATACATGAATCTGAACAGGGATCGAGAGGTCCAATGTCTTCAGAATCAGTGCATGTAGAATCATCTACATCTTCAAAAATGATTGTAGGCATTGAACCATCAGCAGGTAGAGTAAACATACCTCCAGTTCCGTAATTATACGTTCCGACTACTACGCCGTTTACAACTGCGTTAAACATTCCACTCGCTCCACCATTGACGGATGTCGCATTGACCGTTATGTCAAAAAAGTCATCATTCGGGTCACTATCGGTTCCATTGTCATTACAATTCCAAACAACTGCATCGGCAGTTAGCACGCATGAATTAGAACATGGATTTAACGGACCTATTTCTTCTGAATCCGTACATGTGGAATCATCTACATCTTCAAACATGATTATAGGCATCGAACCATCGGCAGGTAAGGTAAACATGCCACCAGTTCCGTAATTATATATTCCAACTACAACTCCGTTTACGATGACATTAAACATGCCACTTGCTCCGCCATTGACGGATGTCGCATTAACTGTTATGTCAAAAAAGTCATCACTAGAATCACTAGCCGTCCCATTGTCATTACAATCCCAGATTACTGCATCGGCTGTTAAAACACAATCATTGCTACATGGATCCAATGGTCCTATTTGGTCATTTATCGAACATGCTGAATCATCTACAT
>JAHDHU010000076.1 GCA_020631135.1 Saprospiraceae bacterium
TTTTAATTATCCTTTCGGATACCTTTTTTAAGGGGACCTTATCCAACAACTTCTTCAAGGTTTCAATATCAATACTCTTGGTAATTTCTACTTCACGGGTCGTTTGTGCTTCTTTTTGAGCTTTCTTCAGTTTGGTTTTAACATCCTTTAATTTGAGTCTACTTTTTTGCAATTGATCTTTTAATTTTTCAACTTGCCTTTTGTGAGCTTTCTTTTGGGTTGCAGAAAGCAATTGAGCTTTTGATTTAACCACTTTTGTTTTTGTTGGTTTTTTAGTTTCCAACTTTTTCTTTAGTGCTTGTACTTGTGTTGTCAACTTTTCATTTTCGGATTGAGCTTTTTTCAACTCTTCTGGACTAATTGCATTTTCATTGCCGGCAGATTGCAATTGTAATTTATTAAATTTTTCTCTCCACAAATTGGCTTTTTCAGTCAATTCAGAAGTTTCTCTGCCCAATCCAGCTAAGGCATTATCGGCTTTTTCTTTTACCTGATAAAGTTCATTTCTAAGATTTTGAATTTCTAAATCCTTCGATACATCTGAAGAGGAATCAATACTTGATTCTTTTTTGGCTAAAAACCAACCTAACAGACCCGCTAAAATTGAGGCGCCTATAACCCAAAGTAATGGCATCCAAAAACAAGTATCCATATCTTAGTTTTTTTATTCAACGGAAATCTCTACTCTTCGGTTTTTGGCCCTTCCTTCTTTAGTGGCATTGGTAACAATAGGTCTATCAGGACCAAAGGCTAAAACATTTATTCGCATTTGACGAATCCCGTTTTTTAATAATTTTTCTTTTACAAAATTTGCTCGCTCTCTAGATAAGGCGACATTTTTTTCTCTGCTGCCGGTTGCATCTGTATGACCGGAGATGTCCAATTTTAAACTTGGATCTTTATCCAAATACTCGGATAATAGAAGGAAGTTTTCTCTTTGATTATTATCAATTAATAATTTATCAGAATCTGATTTGAAGTATAAAATGATTGGATTATGTTCGAACATAGATCGATATTCATCAATATTTTGCAAATTGGTTTTCGATATATAAATAAAGTCTACCAAATTTTGAACTGATCCATTTTTACCTTGCTCACCAGTTATTTTGATTCGATCTGGCGCTATGCCTTTATCAACAAATAACTGCTTTACTTGATTTGCTCTAGCTATACCCAAATTTGGGAAGATGCTTGGATTATTTTCATTATCGTTATAATAACATGCGATATTCAGCAATTTGGAAGAATCCAATGAGAGTTGACTTAAATACTCTTTAAGTTGATTGTCAAATGATAAATTCCACGGTTTGTTTATTTCAAAACCATTGCGTTCAAAAAGATTGTTGCTAGTCTCGCTGCTTTTTGTAGATGATATGTGATTATCGGTATGAGGCTCATCTGGGTTGATTACCATCAGGCTATGCCCACACAAGGTATGGTACGTAAATGACCCACCAATTATCCAAATTAACCAAGAAAGAAATATCGGGACGATCCGAGAATTTTTCATTTTAAACCTAATCTTTTTATGCAAGCATCAAAAACACAGCCGTAATGTGTTAATTTTCTAAACTAGTACAAGGTATTCTTATTGCTTTCATCAAAATGATAAGGCATCCAAGAATCGTTATTTGGTTGGAAGATAGGTTCTGCATGATGATTTGATTTTGTTGGAAATGTGTTTTGGGCCAGTTCCTTTTTCTCGTTTCTACAAAAAACGAAAGCCCCTCCCACAATCCATAGCAGCAATGTTATTAAAATCGCTGCGGATTTCAAATATGTCATGAGTTTCACTATTGTATTAAGAGGACAATATTTTTGGAACATATCCTACCTAATCAATTAAAATCTGCAAAAGAAAATATAAATAGAGAGAAAAGCAATCCCAAACAATGGGTTTGGACGTGTGAATTACATTTATTTTATGGCATCCACCAAATTTTGACATTAGTTTCATCGCTACCCATTTGGGCAACTTGGTTTAAATAATTTTCAGCATTGAGTGCAAATTCTGATGGAGGATATTTAAATCGGAAAAAATTGTTATCCGGTTTTTCCCGAGGAGTAGCATTTGTCCTTCGCAATAATGCAAATGCCTCGGCAGGTTGTCTAAATAAATCTAACCATCGTTGTGCGTATATTTTTTCTAGGTTAAGATCCAAGTCATCATTTAAGTCAATGGCATATTTAGGATGTAGCACAGTATTAAATAGTTCTCCCGTGGTGAGAATGTTAGGTTTGTTGATCCAGATTTCAGAGTTTATCACTAAATCTTGCCAGTACTCTAAAGACTCAATCATTCCAAACTCATACTCAGATTTTGCTAAAAATGGATCTTGGCTCACACCAATTCCTCTCATAAAAATTTCAGCTCGTAGATATCTTAGTTCTGCCGCAGAAATTAATATCTCTGGAATATCTAATTCGTCCCTCACAAGATAGAAGTTTACTGAAGCGTAAATATTTCCATCACCTTTATTGAAATAATCGCTGTCTCTTCTGTCTTTCTGATAAGGATCGCCACCAGATTGGGGAGTATTTGAATCTGGAATTTGAGGAAAGGCGGCCCATTCATCATTTATATTGGTCTCGAAAAAAAATCTTGCTCTTGGGTCTATTATTTCTTCATTTTCATCGGTCAAAAAATTCCAAACGGTCGTGCCCATTCGAATTTTATTGTGTTCTCGAAATGACCAATTTACACCTTGGTTTAACCAGAGTTGTTCTCTTGGACTCATTACGGCTTCATTGCCAGATGTTATGATGTCAGCACCATTTTCAATTAATGATTTCACTCTTGGCTCCACAAATTCCGGATCTTTCTCATACATTCTTACCAAATGTCTCAATTGTAAAGAATTGCTAAACCTTATCCATAGACTTAGATTGTCATTAAACAAAGTCTCGAAAGCCCCAAATCGAAGGTGATTGTTTCCCATACTTGTTTGACCAGCATTTAGCAATGTCTGACTTGCCTCATCTAATTGATCAATGAGTGATTTATAAATGTTCTCTTGATCATCATATACGGGTCTTAGTACTTCTGCATTCGCGAATGCGCTTCCGGCCTCTGAATAAGGAATATCCCCGAATAAATCGGTAATCTGAAAAGTCTTATAGGCCATTATGATATCTACTTGTGCCTTGATCACATCAGATAGCTCAGGGTCCTCAGTAGAATCAAATCTTGAATATAATTCCTTGGCATTTTTCAACGCATTATAGTAATCAGACCATAATTCTTCAGTTCCTCCTGTAATATTACCAAAGGTCTGCGCTGTTACGACTGCCTGTTCTGTCAAATCATATAATATCTCATTTTGAAGAAACAGCTGTCTTGACCAACCCAATCTTAAAGATGAAACAACATCATTAAAAATGGCACCTGAAGCAACATTGGTTGGGTCAAATGGATTGTCGTTGATGTCACCAAAATCACTATCACAAGATGAAAACACCGCAAGAAAAAAAACTAATATAATTTTCAACTTCGTTTTCATGGTCTAAAATTTAGCATTTAGACGCAAACTAATAGAACGCATATTAGGGAAAGAAGCCCATTCTAATCCCTGAGCATTACCAGAACCACTTGCTCCTTCAGGATTGACATTGTCCGGTAAAGAAGAATATAAGTAGAATAGGTCTCTACCTACTAATGATAGATTTAGTCCTTGGAGGAATTTAAGTTTTTGTGTTTGTTTATCGGTAAAACTATAGGCTAATGAAAGTTCCCTCATTTTGATCCATGTATGTTCCATGATACCGGGGGTAGTTAATATTTTACCCCACCCTCCAGCATTCGGAAGGTATTTATAATAATAATGTACAACCTGATCATTGCTTACTCCGTTTTCTAAAACACCAGGTAAGATTACGCCTACATTTCGTGTTTCTCCAGAAGGATCCACATATGGTAGACCGTTTCCATCTCTTTCATTTAAGGTTTGTGGACTTTGCCCAGTTTGCAATCCTATGACATGTGAGCCCGCATAAATATCTCCCCCAATCCTACTGTCGACCAAAGATGCCAAACTGAAGTTTTTAAATTTTATTTGAGTCGTTAATCCTGCTAAAAATTTTGGTGACGCATTACCAATTGGCACAATCGTTTCTGTGACCAAATAATGCGTTCCTGCATCATTAATAATTGGCTCCCCATTTTCGTGATAAATGTGATCATACCCATAAATTGTTCCATATTGCTCACCTTCTCTAACCATTATTTTAGGCCCGAAGTCACCCCATATGTTTGCGAGTTCGAGAAACTCAGCTCCATCGCCTAAACTCTTTACATAATTCTTGTTTTGAGAAAGATTGAATCCAAGATTAATGAAAGCGTCTTTCCATTTTTTGACATACGCCCTTATGCCCAATTCAAAACCGTAATTTTCAAGAATCCCGTTATTAATTCTTAATTGACTTGATCCCGAAGAGTTGGGTATCGGAGAATCTAAAATCTGATCGAAAGATTCTATATAGTAATAACTAAAATCTAAATTGACTCGGTCATTAAAAGCACCAAGAGTTAATCCTACTTCGTAACTATCTGCCTGTTGAGGACGTAAATCTGAAGGAGGCTTGGTGTCAGGTAAGGAGGCCGTTTGTTGTCCACCAAAAGTACCTGTCTGATAAACAAAGTCTAATAAAAAAGGATCAGTATCAGAAGCCGTTTTAGCAAAACTTCCTCTTAGCTTACCAAAGCTAAGCCATTCGGGTAGTTCTAATAATTCTGAGAAAATAAAACTTACTGAAGCAGAAGGATAAAAATATGAATTATTGGAAGCTGGCAAGGCAGAAGACCAATCATTGCGACCTGAAAGTTCTAAAAACACAAGGTCTTTATAATCGATATTTAAAAAACTGTAGATCGAATTAATTTTTTTATCAAATCTTATTTCTCTTGCCAATGGCAAGTTGTCTGGATCAGCTCCTGAAAAATTATTGAAAGAAAACAACCATGGATTCTCCCACCTTGTTGTGGAAGCATTTATTCCATATTGAAATCGATTCCATCTTGTACCACCAAAGGATATGGCTAAATCAAAATTGGAATTTTTAAAATTATCCTTGTGCGCAGTTAGAAGAAAATCAGAATTAATTACACGATTTCTATCTAATTCATTGGCATAAAGTGCATCGTTAATTCCTGTGATATCGCTCGGGTTGTATCTTCGTTCAAATTCGTTAAGAGTAAAATCTGTCCCTGTATTTACTGAAGCTAGAAGCCAATCATTGACTTCCCATTTTAAGCCAATCGAAGCGATTAATTTATTTCTATCGAGATAAGTGTTTTGGTTATAAGTATTCCACCAAAGGTGATTAGGTGTAAAGGTAAATGGATAATTACCACCGTAATTATTTCGAGTTCCATCTTCATTAAAATTGATGGTTTGTTCTAATCCTTTATAGGAACGAGGCCAGCTGTACAGAATACCTTTTCCAAAAGAAGCATTGTTGTCATCTCCTAAGGAAGGACTGTTTTTTCTATTAAAATTGATGTAAGAAAGAGAAACCGCAGAAGTCAAACTTTTACTCAACTTTAATTCAGATCCTAGATTAAATGTGTATTGTTTAAAATTAGAATTTGGTACAACGGCATCATGATCTTGATAGGTCATAGAAACTCGAAAATTGCCAAAATCTCCGCCATTGCTAAAATTAATATTATGTGTTGCTGTCGTTCCAGTCTTAAAAAACTGCTTTAAGTTATTTGGTTGCGGATTAAAAGATCGCAATTCGCCATCCCACCACCTAAGCATTTGTCCTTTCATTTCAGGCCCCCAAGAAACTCCTGTCGAATAAAAACCAAATTGTTCTGTTGTAGGTCTTCCAAAAGGGCCATTGCTTGTATGTACAGTTGTAGGATAAATAAATTCGCCGGCAGCATTCGTCTGAAAACTTGGTTCCAACAAATTTAAGGGACCGCCTGCCCCATATTTATCTTGGACCTTTCGATACCTATTAGGCTGGATTACTTTAAAGTTGACCGTGTATTCTAATCCCAATCCTTTTCTCTTAGTACCTTTTTTAGTTGAGATAAGTATGACTCCATTTGCGCCTCTCATGCCATACTTGGCAGAAGCCGTAGGACCTTTTAGAATATCAATGCTTTCTATATCGTCCGCGTTGATGTTATTTATGGCTGATCCCCAATCTACTCCTCGGCCAATACCAGTCAATCCCGGAGGATTTTCGATGGGAACTCCATCTACAATTATAAGCGGTTGATTATTGCCGTTGATATTGTTATTACCGCGAATTGTTATTCTTGTGGTACCTCCATCCACCCCATTTGCATTAACCACATTTATACCTGCGGATTTTCCCGAGAGTGCATTTATAACATTTGGAGCATTTGATAAAGCAATGACTTCGCCTTCGATTTTTTCGGTGGAATAACCAAGTTCTCTCTTTTGTCTTTTTGTCCCTAAGCCAGTTATTACTACTTGATTTAATTGTACACCATCGATATCCATGGACAATTGAATTGATTCTCTATTTTTAACCAGAATCACCTTATCCTGATATCCCACATAAGAAAACTGCAGTTGGGTTTCGTCACCTTCAAAGGACCATTGAAATTTTCCATCAAAATCTGTAGTGGTACCTTTTCCAGAAGATAAGTCAATAATTGAAACACCAATCAAAGGGTCATCTGTATTAAACTCAGTAACCACCCCTGATACCGAGGATTGTGAAAATCCACAAAAGTGGAAAAGACAAAAGAAGAATATTTGAAAACTTAAAACCTTCTTCACACCCTATTCAATTACAACAATTTTCTTGGAACTATAAAATCCTTCTTGAGTGGTACACCTTAAAATATACGATCCCGCTTGATCTAATTCGAAGCTATGATTTTGTTTGGTGGCATCTAAACTCAATATTTTTTGTCCGGTCATGCTAAAGATCTCTAATCTCGATCCAAGCAGATTTTCATCAAGTTGAACCTTCACTAAACCATTCGAAGGATTTGGAAGAATCGAAAAGAAGTCATTTAAACTTAAATCAATAGTGCTAGATGTTCCAAAAACTGAAGTCATAACAAGATTGTCACCAGGATTTTGATCGCCTTCAAATTCGACTTCACCAAAAATCACATTCTCGCCTCCAATAATGTTTCCTACAATTGCGAATTCGTGAATAAAACTTTGACCTGGATCTAAATTGGTTGTTGTAATATTTTCTTCTGATACCAATTCGTTATTTATAAAATATCTCAGTTTGAAACTTGACACTTCAACACTACCATTATTTGTTACGGTCATGGATACTGGAGAAATTTCGGATCCTGTGGCATCAGCAAATACTTCATCCGCCCGAAGGTTAACATAATCTACAAATCGATTAGAACTCTCCTCCACAAAAAATCCGTGGATTCTATAATGAGGTTCTGTATGGCCTGAGTTGTTATAACCTGTATTTAGCAAATTAGTATAGTCCTGCAATTCGTAATCAAAAGTCACATTTGAACCAGGACTGGCTGCAGAAGTGGTATTGATTACGTAAGGAATTACTTCTTGACCGGGACACCACCCTGCTCTGGCAAACAACCAATTACCTGCCTGATTGGCACAAGAATTAACATTACAATCATCCTTCCAGAGATTATGTTCGTTCTCTATATTGCCATTAACGACAAAATCGTGATCAACTTCATAAAACTCTGCCGCGTTAAAAGTATTTCCTTGTCCATGCCCCGTTACTTGCATTCGCGAATGCGAAACTTCGGTATTTGGATCAACGCCTACATTAACAATAGGTAAATCATGACTAATTCCAGGATCTCCATATACAATGTAATCATCAGCCCATAAAGTATGAATTTTACTATATGGATGTGGGTTGTCACCATCAACAAATTCCATTTCGATAGTGGCATTCCAACCACTTTGTCCCCATACCTGAATAAATGAATTGTATTCTACACTTCCTTGCAATGCGGACTTAAAATCTGTTATATCCAAAGTCCACGGTCCACAAGAAATTCCATAAGGAGTAATATATCTTGCAATTTCGAAATTGCCCTGACTGGTATTTGCGACAAGTTTGGCAGGTTGATCCCATGGATCACAACCTCCACTTGGACAAGTCAAACTAATATGTAAGAGTATTCGGTCATAATTTGAAAGATCGCCTGGTAAAACAGCCTGAGCAAATTGGTTTTGGCCAGCACCTCCAAAATTATGTGTCTCTCCGTTGAATAAGATTACTCTGTTTCCTTGCGGATTTACGAAGTTGATTGATCCGAGATTATTTAAGCCATTGCTATCATCTTGATGTATGGCTTCTATTTCAATTTCTGGTGAGTTATTATCTGTAAGATCGATGGGTGTTTTTAACATATAGTCTGCGCTTTCTCCTGCATCTAGTCCGATAACTACATTTTCTGTAAATAATTCGTTGCCGTTTACAGTAACCTTTAAATCATAATTTAATATATCATTGGTGCCAACGTTTTGAACTTTCGCGATTAATCTTATTGGACGTGTTTTTACATTGATCATATCAATCCCACTTATAGATTGCAAAGCCAAATCATAATCAGGTAACGAATAGCCTTCAGTCCAATTACTATCATCAATCCCCAATCCTGTTGCAGAACAAGCAATGTCCACAATATTTGTAGCATTGATTCCCTCTCCATCATTCATTGGAAAATACAATTCTAATCCAGGCGTATCCGATGGTAAATCAAGAGTTGAATTATCCGCAATTTGTTGTTGGGTTCTTGCCACACTCCAAATGCGTAACTCATCCAACGCCCCATTGAAAAAACGACCATCAAAATTTGAAGCGCCTATTAAGAGATCCGAGTTTAACAACGGAGAAGGTGTACCCGAAAATGTGTTCGAGGCAACTTCTTGACCATCTATAAAAATTTTGACTTGGCCATTATCGTAGGTACCCGCGACATGATGCCATTGTCCGACATTCATAAGGGAAGTAGAAAAAGTTTCATTCCACGAATTATCCATTGCAATTACAAAAGAAAGTTTTCCATTGTCTCCACATCTAAAAGCAAAGCCTCTGTCCGGACCTTGATTGTCTTTTGCCACGATCGAACCTCTCCAAATTTCAGTAGTCCATGCATTGGCAAAAATCCATGCCTCAACAGTAAACTGATCAACAATGTTTTGGTTGTCCTTATGGGCTACACTCAGAAATTCGGATTGCCCATCTAAAGTGATCGAAGTGTTTTGAAGCTTAGCTGAATATGTAGCAAGGAGGAGACTAAACAGAAAGATTAACTTTTTCATATGGAATCGAACTAAATTTTTTATCAAGTTAATCAAATCATAACGATTCTATGATCAAAGCTTTCTGAATTCTACATGCTTCAAAAAACGTTTACCTCAAATCAAATTTTATCGGAACGGTATATAAAACACTCACAGGTCTCCCATTCTGTTTTCCCGGTAACCAATCAGGTAAATTATTGATTATGGCTTGAGATTCTTGACCACATCCTCCTCCAATATCCCTTAAAACCTTTACCTCACCAATAGAGCCATTTTTAAAGACAACAAATTGAACTACCACTGTTCCTTCAATTCCAACTGATCTTGCATAGGAAGGATATTTTAAATTGGTTTGAATAAAACTTAACAAAGCACGGTCTGAGCATTCTTTGACTTCTTTAGCACTTAAACTGTAAGGGTCACAATCTCCAAAAATGGGCATTTGCTCCGCAAATACAACTAGGCCTTCTTCCTCTTTTTCGACCGGTATTTCGATTTTAGGAGCAGGTTCGCTTAGTTGCGTGTAGACCGTATCCGAAGGAAAATTGTTTTCGATAAGCTCTTCCGATTCAAATATCGGGTCAGGTTCTACAGCAGTTTTTTCAATTTTATCCACAGGCTCAATCAAGACTGGTGGATCAATTTTCTTTTTAGGTGGAGATGGAGGAGGCACTTCCTTTTTCTTTTCTCTGGTAATAGGAGTTTCTAGGCTGAATATAGGCTCTTCTAAGGGTCCTATTTCGAATTCAGCAATCTCTACTTTTTTAAAATTGGTATTTATGACAGCCCAAGCAAACAGGAGTGAAATACAAAATGAAAGTTTGAAAATAATTGGTCTGAAAGAATTCCAAGCTTTGGCATTCGCCGAATGTAATGATAACATGACTCAAACTTTTGGTTAAAAAATTTAAGTCCGGACTTATAAATAAGATGCAATCGGAAAACAAAAAGGTGGGTGTATAATCAAAGTAGTGTCGAAGCTTACATTAAAAATTCATAAAGGCTTATTATATTTAGTTTAAGCCAACAGTTTCATCAAAATCCATTTGTATGAAAAAGACTTCAATGTTACTTGTGTTGGTGTTTATATCTACACAAAATTTCTCTCAGAGTATAGATTTTAATTTTATTCCAGAAATTGGAGACATTCGAAATGTCAAAACAATCCAATCCTTACAAGCGATAGATCCAGGACCTACAGGATTAAATAATATTTGGGATTTTTCACAAATGAACTTAGATAGTATAACTGAGACCAATTACGAATATGTCGAAAGTTCACAAATTGATACCAGCGAAATATTTAAAGATTCGGACTTGGCTGTCACCTGGGGAGAGGATCCTGTCAATGCTACTTTCTTTCAACAGGTTGGTTCATGGATGTTTTTAATGGGAAACAGGTTTGGATCAAGCTATTCTCGATTTAACCCACCCATGTCGCTTTTTCTTTTTCCAATGTCTTATCAAGAAGAACTCATTACTTCAGGAACAACAAATTTTTATTTTTCTGGAGATACCATTTTAAACTACCACGAATTTGAAAGGAGACTTGATGGTGTCGGTACGCTCATCACGCCTGATGGACAATATGAAGATTGTTTAAGGGTTAGAGAAATCTATCGAACTTCTGCAATTCCGATATTTGACAATGCCATCGTGACCACACGTTACATATGGTACTACGGTAAAATATCTAATACAATGGCAATCGTAACAGAAAACTCTTCTGCGGGTTCTAGTAGTTACAGATTTAGTTGGCAAGACAATGTCAACGATTTAGTTTCTTCCAATTCGAATCCATTTTTTGATTCAATGCAATTAAATTATTTATCAAACGGACTTTTCGAGTTAAAAGGTGAAAAGGGAAAGCACCTTTTCCAAGTATATGGAATGGATGGAAAAAAGTATTTTGAAAACCAAGCAGAAGTTTACACGGATCATTATCTAATTAAAATCGCTAAAAGTGAAATGCCTACCAATGAGCTTGCTTTATTAATTGTAATGAATGAAGAAACTGGGGTGTACCGTGTTTTGAAATTCTATCCTTAGCAGGAAGAAATTTTATTCTATGATAAACTCTACCCTTCTGTTTTCTGGATGATACTTTCTTCCATCTTTTTTTGCGATAGGTTTCGTATCACCGTAACCAATGGCACTGATTATTTGGCTATTTTTCACGCCTTTACCTTTTAAATATTTTGCAACTTCGATGGCTCTTTGTTGCGAAAGTTCTAGGTTTTTCTTGCTATCTCCTATGTTATCGGTATGTCCTTCAATTTTAAGTTTACGTTGGGGATTTTTTGAAAGGAACAAAGCGAGATTATCCAATTCAGCAAAAGAAACTGGGAGAATCTCAGCCTTGGCTCGTTCAAATTCTACCCTTTTTGGAATGTATTTCTGAATTGCTTCTAAATTTCTTTTTGGATCAACTTCAACTCTTTTTTGGACTGCCTTCGTTTGAACCAATGCTTTATTTTGAGTCTCTGGTTCCGGCGCGGGTTTTGGTTTTGGTTTTGGTTTTGGTTTTGGTTTTGGTTTTGGTTTTGGTTTT
>JAHDHU010000077.1 GCA_020631135.1 Saprospiraceae bacterium
AAGGTATAAGCTATTCTCATTCTGGTTAATCCTACAGAAGCGGTTTCTGGAATAAGGATGTTTTGAATGATGGCATTTTCCACAAAAGTTTGCGCGAAAACGGTTTCGAAAACGTCAAATTGTCCATCTGCATTGATGTCAATCCATACTGTGAGATCCAATCCAAAACTCTCAAAATTTGGAATTACTGTAAGTTCGAAAGTTTCACCGATAATCAGTTGTTCTGCATCTGATACGGTAAAGGATCCATATCCTTGATTATTACCACTTACGTTATTGTTTCCGTTGATGTTTACCGAATAGATATGTCCTTCACCTCCTTCTAAGTTTGTAGTGACTTGACAATAATCAAAATCCAGACAAGCTCCACATCCTTTAGTTTGAAAAACAAGAGAAGGTCCAAAATCAATTTGATCATTGGTGCAGTTCGTTTTTATTTGGATTTCATATTCTTTACATGACATCAAGTTTTCTAATAGTAATTCACTATCTGAGATGGTCAATACGATCCAATCATTTTCGTCGGTTGCTCGATATCTCACTTCATAGCCTTGTGCCACCAGTATACTTTGCCAACTAAAGCTGGCAGTATTTTCTAATGCTTCAGCAATCGTTAATTCTGGATTTTCGCAACATCCATCAGTTTTAAATTTAAAAATATCGGATTCGTTGCCTACATCTTCGCATTGAGAAACGACCATGTATTCATAATTCTGACAAGCTTCAAGATCATTTAATTCGTAAGGTACAGATGGATTAGGAACTGCATTCCAAATATCATTACCGTCAACCCTCCACAATAAGGTATCGGATTCAGCGTCTACATTTTTTGTCCAAAAGAGGTTCGCAGAAACATCAGTAAATGACGTGACGGAGAGATTTTGCGGCGGAAGACAGTCTAAATTGTCTAAATTAAACTTCCACATTCGAGTATCATTGTCATTGTTGTCAGATATGCCTCCAAAGAAATAAATATTACGATTGGCGATAAATGAACTTGGTGCCCACTTACTGCCATCAGGAATCGGAGGGAGGTAAAACCATTCTTGTGTAGTGCCATCAAATGCCATGAAGGTTTCATCCGGCTCAATGTGAACATGAAATCGATCATCACCCGCCAAGAGCAGGCCTAGATTATTGTATTGTAGTTGGCTACCAGCAACTCTTCCTTGGGGTAAGTCATCAATCGCAGTCCATGTTTCAGTTTCTAAACTATACTTTAACCAATTGGTCTGATGACCACCTCCGACATAAACATCATTTTCGATTGAAAAGAAAAATGGATGATGTCTATCTCCACCTGGCATATCTTCTTTTTGTGTCCAGACCTGAGTTGGGATATCATATTCCCACCAATCATCGATGTCGCCGTTTCCTGTAGATCCGGAACCCATCATAATTTTATCGTTGTGTGCTATAAAAGCAGGATGCGATCTTCCAACACACGGACAAGATGGAAGTTCTGTAAAAGAGGTATCGATAGGATCAAAAACCCATAAGTCATTGAGGGTACCTCCATCACCAGAACCAAAGCCATAATAATATTTGCCATCCCAATCATCTCCGATTGCAATTCGTCTACCAGGGCTAGGCATAAACATTAAAAATTTCCATTCATCTGTAAGTGCATCATATTCCCAAAACTCATTGGAAGAAACGAGATCAGAATCATAAGATCCGTTAAAAACATAGGCTTTATCTCCTAATCCAAATCCATTGGAATGATGTGAATAAAAAGGAGAATCGTTTATTTGCTCCCAACTTTGGGCAGTGGTGACGTAACAAAATAAACAGCAGATGAATAAGTTTAGGATTGCTTTTTTCATAAAAGTAGGTTTGTAAATTGATGGCTTTATGATAGAGTTGCAAATATTACGATTCTAACTAAATATAAGTTGGTAGAATCGGTAAAACTTTAGCATTTGTCGTAATCCTTAATTTTTCTTGAAAAATTCTTGATTTTGTTTCCAAGTAGCAAGATGTTCGTCAAAGTTTATTTGTGCTTTTTTCTTTTTTGAAAAAGTGTATTCTCCTTCGATCAATTTTAGTTTTTCGGCAGTCAAAATAGCTTCTCGAAATCTCTTTTTCTTCGCCAAAAATTTTGCTTCAATCCAAAGCAGATGCCCATTGATATAAGCTTTTGGGTAGAATTGGGGATTCCATTTGGAAGTAGAATTTTTCAAAGCTTTACTTTTTTGAATCCAATCCTCTGCGATATTTCAATTTCCATTTGAATTCATTAAATACTCTGCACCTTGCAGCCACAACTCCCATTGTGATGAACTACCATAACGAATCTCAATCTCTGTAAATCCAACTTTTTGAAAAACCACTTGATCGGGACTCACTCGAGGTACCGGTCCTATTTGATATTGACCCCAATTCACATTCGCCGAAAGGCAAAAAAACAACCTATTGCTAGACTCGAAAACCTTCTAAGCATGGAGTTAATCAATTTTAAGGTTTGATTTCCTTTTCTTCTGCACTCATGTCCCTGTTTTTACAGTGCTTTTCGAGCCATTGATCTTGTTCCCACAATAGATGTAAAATGCTTTCTTTCGCACGATAGCCGTGACTTTCTTTTGGAAACATGACTAGTCTTACATTGGCACCCAGTCCTTTTAACGCATTAAAATATCTTTCACTTTGCATTGGATAGGTTCCTGAATTATTGTCCGCATCACCATGCACCAAAAGCAAAGGTGTTTTCATTTTATCCGCATGCATAAACGGGGACATGGTATAGTACACCTCAGGTGCTTCCCAGTAATTTCGTTCTTCACTTTGAAATCCAAACGGAGTGAGGGTACGATTGTAAGCACCACTTCTGGCAATTCCTGCAGCGAATAAATCAGAATGTGAAAGAAGATTGGCTACCATAAAAGCTCCATAACTGTGTCCACCTACGGCGACTCTGTCGGTATCAATTATGCCTTTTTTGTCGACAGCGTCAATGGCCGCTTTCGCATTGGCAACCAATTGAGATCTAAAAGAATCATTGGGTTCTTCATCTCCTTCTCCAATGATTGGGAAAGACGCATCGTCCAAAACGACATAACCTCTAGTGACCCAATAGATCGGTGAACCCCAATATGGGTAAGTAAATTCATTTGGGTTCTGCGTATTTTGATTGGCACTTGATTTATCTTTAAATTCTCTAGGATAGGCCCACAAAATCATCGGATATTTTTTAGAAGCATCAAAATCTTTCGGGTAGTATAAAGTTCCTGAAAGTTCAATCCCATCATCGCGCTTATATTTTAATAATTCCTTTTTTACATCCTGAATGCTGGTATAGGGATTTTCGTACTCCGTGATTTGCTTTAATTTTTGGGTGTTTAAGTCACGGAAGTAATAGTTGGGATAATCACTTGGTGATTCTATTCTAACCAGCAGTTTGTTTTTAGATACATCGTAGTCAGATAGATTTTCTTTTTTGTCACTAAACTTTGAGGTATAAACTCTAGTGGTCGTAGCCGACAAGAGGCTAAATTGATCTAAAAATGGAAATTGGCCTTCATCAGTATATCCGTCACCCAATAAATATGCCTTACCATCTTTGACATCCACTACATAAGATCCCCATTTATTTCTGGTGGTGACAAATTCTCCTGGATCGCTATATCTGTCCTGATAGTTACGGTCAACGATTACTTCGGGTTTTGTATTGGGATCTGCTGGATTAAAAATATAGGTTTTGGTATTTCGGTTATTCCACCAATAGTCATAGGCAAATGCCAAATCATCAGTTGCCCAATCAATGCCGCTAAATCTATTTTGAGTTTTGAGTAATGATTTAGGTTCACCATCAAAAGGTGCTTCAAGTTCAAATACTTCATCTCGATATTCGGCTTCGATATTTGCATCACCTCCGTCCAAGGCCTCTGCATAAATTAAAGTTGATGCTCTATCATCTCTCCATTGGATCCTTCTTTTTCCTTCTCTGACAGACATGAAGCCTTTAGGCAAGTCCTCTATAAGGGGAACTTCATTAATGGTATTGATCAATTTGCCTTCTTTGGAATAAATTTTTGTTACAGAAGGAAATCTTCTATAAGGAACCAAATAGGAGAATGGTTTTGCAACTGTACTTATCATTACATGTTCGCCATCCGGCGAAAAACGTACTTCATTATACATGTCTGTGGGTAGCCATTCTTTATTGCTTCCATCCAATCCAATTTTTACCAATTTAGATTTGGCTAATTGTTCGAAGTTGTGCTCATCATTTTTATTTTTTAAAAGATCTTGATAAGTTCTGTTCTGCGCTTTTTTGCCTTCATTGACGGAAATGGTTGGACCAGTTGGAACCACAGATTTAGAATCAATTAATGGCAATCTTTCTTCCGGAAGCATTTTGACTAAAATAGATTTGCCATCTTCAAACCAATTGATGACATATCTCAAGTTGGCATTTATGGTTGGTTCACTCAGTTTGGTCGCTTTGGCTTCGGCCAAATCCATTACCCATAATTCTACTCCAGTATCGCTTGTATTGGTAAAAGCCATTTTCTTTTGATCGGGAGACCAAGCAAAATTTGAAAGTTTTGCATTTTGCGGCATTCCAGCGATATCTTGAATTTTAGCCTTCTTTTTATTGAGGTTCTTAATTCTAATATTTTTAAAGTAATAAGTCCGACTACCAATGTTTGTTTTAGGATCAATTCTTAGACCTCCTAGTCGCAATTCTTCCTGTGACAATTCTTCTATCGTTTTAAATTGATTTCTGCCAAGCAGAAGCATATAATTCTTATCCGTGTCCATGTAGGTGTTAGGCGGTAAATCCACATCTACAAGATCTAGAATACTTTTGGTTGGTATTTGATAACCAAGATTTTCTTGAGAATAGAGACCAAAAGAATACAATACGAAGAAGAGGAATAGTAATTTTTTCATTGTGGTTGATTTTGAAAATTCTAGATTTTCAATAATAGGAAATAAGGAGTGAAAAACTAATTTTCAAGATGTTAATAAATTGTTATTGAGAACTTTACATATAATTCTTGATTTACTTGAATCAAAAATTTAACTTAGAGTTAAAAAAATAGAAATCCAGTAATTATGTCCAAGTATATCAGCATAGAAAATTTAAGATTTTGCCTCTATGAATTGCTTCAAATTCAAGATTTATTTGATTTAGAACGATTTCAAGACTTTGATCAAGAAGGCATTAACATTTTGATTGACTCCATTAAAGACTATGGGGATAAACACATGCACCCTCATTTGAAAGAAATGGATGAAAAGCCCGCAGTATACGAGGATGGCAAAATCATCGTTCATCCTGCGATCGGAAAGTACATGAAAGATGCTGGTTCCAATGGATGGATTACCCCACATTTTGATTACGAAGACGGAGGTATACAATTACCTTATACATTGTTGACAGCCTTTGCACATATTTTGGAATCTGCCAATAATCATATGACAGGATATGCTGGATTAACCGGAGGATCTGCTCAACTAATCACAAGTTTTGGAACTCAGGAATTAAAGGATCGATTTGTAACAAAAATGGCTTCTGGAGAATGGGGGGGTACTATGTGTCTGACTGAACCTCAAGCCGGAAGTTCTTTGTCTGATATCACAACTTCAGCGTCACCAGTTGGAGATGGTTCCTATAAGATTGCAGGGCAAAAGATTTTTATTTCTGGCGGTGATCATGAATACTGTGAAAATTTTGTGCATTTGGTTTTGGCTAGAATTGAAGGAGCACCAATGGGTACAAAAGGAATTTCACTATTTGCAGTTCCTAAACATCGATCAAATGATGTTGGATTTGAATTCAATGATGTAACAACTGTCGGTGATTTCCAGAAAATGGGTCAAAAAGGCTATTGTACAACCCATTTGGTCTTCGGTGAAAAAAATGATTGTCACGGTTGGCTAGTTGGAGAAGAAAATAAAGGTCTAAAGCATATGTTTCAAATGATGAACGGAGCTAGAATTGACGTTGGGATGACTGCAGCCTCTGTCGCCACCGCTGCGTATTATGCATCATTACAGTATGCCAAAGAAAGACCTCAGGGAAGAAGAATTTTGTCGGATGGCAAGAAAAATACTGCCGAAGAACAAACTTTTATTATCAATCATCCTGATGTAAGAAGAATGTTGCTTCTCCAAAGAGCCGTGACAGAAGGTTCTATTGCTTTGCTCCTACAGGCATCTAAATATCACGATTTATCGGAGCATGGCGCAGAAGAAGAAAAAGAGCAATATCATGATCTATTAGAGATATTAACTCCGATTGCCAAAACTTATCCTTCAGAAATGGGTAGAACTTCCATCAATGCTGGATTGCAAATATTGGGAGGATATGGTTATTGTAGTGAATTTATTTTAGAGCAATATTATCGAGATGTCAGAATCATGTCCTTGTACGAAGGAACTACAGGGATTCAGTCATTGGATCTTCTTGGCAGAAAGATCGTGATGAATAATGGTCGAGCAATGAAGTATTTGACGAAGGAGATTATTGAATCCATCAAAGCTGCTCAAAATCACGATGAGTTAAAACCTTACGCGAATAAATTAAAAGAGGCCTCTAAAATGGTTGAAGAGGTTTTAATGCACTTATTACAATTTGCAATGAAAGGACAACACGAACGATATATCGCAGATGCAACCATTTTTATGGAGTTTATGGGTTCTGTGGTAATCGCTTGGCAGTGGTTAAATATGGCGACAGTCGCGAAAAATGCGCTCTTGACAAATAATAAATTGTTTGATGAGCAGTTTTATGAAAACAAAATTCACACGATGAAGTTTTTCTTTAAGTATGAGTTGTCGAAAATTCATGGGTTGAAGGAAACTTTAATACATTCAGATTCCTTAACTATATTAGAAGAAAATAAAGCCGTGTTGGCTTAGAAAAAATTAAATTATTATGATGGACGTTGTATTAGAGCAATTTGAAAAGGCAGCAAAAAATGCCAGCCCTATTGGAGGAACGATTAAGTTTCTTTTGGATGATAATGCCGTTTTTATTGATGGAAGTGGAGAGGAAAATGTAGTGAGCGGAGAAGATAAAGAAGCGGATTGTACCATATCTACCACTCTAGAAAACTTAATGAAATTGAGATCCGGAGAATTAAACCCAATGATGGCTGTTATGGGAGGAAAAGTAAAAATTTCCGGAGACATGGGCCTCGCTATGAAATTACAATCGTTATTATCGTAGAATTTTAGGTTTATAAAAAGTAAGAGGAGGGTAGTTTTTAACTACACTCCTTTTTTTGTGTCTCTACATATCTTGTAAATTGTTATCGCATTCGCGAATGCGAAAAAAATCGAATGAAACAAGCACTTATAAATGGTTTGGTTTTGGTGGGAGGTAAAAGTTCTCGGATGGGAACAGATAAAAGTGATTTAGTCTACCATCAGCAACGACAAAGTGAGCATGTTTCTTCGATAATGCATCCATTTTGCAAAACCGTTTATCTATCTGTGGGCCAATCTCATATGCGTCAGTCGAGTGTGTTATATCCGATTATCAAAGATGTAAGGGATAATAATGGCCCAATGACAGGTTTGTATTCTGCCATTCTATTTGATGCTAAACTTGCGTGGTTGATCTTGCCTTGCGATCTTCCATTTTTAGATCAAGCTGTTCTAAGAAAATTGATAAATGAAATCAATTCTGATCATGATGTAATTTGTTATTTTAACAAGGCAAGAAATCAGGCCGAACCTTTAGTTTCAATTTGGAATCCCAGTTCATTTGAGAAAGTGAAAGAAAGATATAAAGCCAAGCAATATTCGATGTATGGTTTAATACAGGAATTAAAAAGTAAGTATATCGAAATGGAAGATGATTCGAAGTTGATGAATGTAAATACCTTAGAAGAATATAAAGAGGCAAAGGAAAAAATTAGAAAAGGACTCTAGCAATATAGAATTGATAATAAACTGAATATGAACATGACAACTTTGGCACCTGAATTATCCTTGGTTAGAAATGATATTGACAGAATTTTTGACTTGCAAAAATCGAATCAGTTTAATACAGGATCCAGTACGGCGAGTGAACGCATTGCTAAATTGAAAAAATTAAAAGTAGCCATTAATGATAGCTTTAATCAAGAAATAAAAGAGGCAGTTTTTAAGGATTTGCGCAAGCACGAAACAGAGGTTCAACTTAGCGAAATATTGCCTGTGGTTGGAGCAATCAATTTTGCGATTTCCAATTTAAGGCAATGGATGCGTGACAAACCAGTAAAAACACCGATCAGTTTGTTTGGTTTTTCTCATAAAATAAAACAAGAAGCAAAAGGGGTGGTGCTCATTATTGCCCCTTGGAATTTCCCTGTCAACTTATCATTGATGCCTTTGGTTTCAGCTATAGCGGCGGGAAATGCAATCGTCGTAAAACCATCTGAAAACACACCGAATAGTTCTAAAGTAATAAAGAAAATAATCAGTACAATTTACCAAGAAAATGAAGTTGCAGTTATAGAAGGAGGTGTTGAAGAAACCACCCTGTTGTTGAATAAGCCATTTAATCATATCTTTTTTACAGGATCTCCGGCAATTGGAAAGATAGTAATGAAAGCTGCTTCAAATTACTTGGCAAGCGTCAGTTTAGAATTAGGTGGTAAAAATCCTACAGTAATCGATTCTACGGCTGATGTCAAGAAGGCAGCAGCAAGAATTGCATGGTCCAAAAGTGTAAATAACGGACAAATTTGCATTGCTCCGGATTATGTTTTTGTTCATGCAGACAAAAAGGATGAGTTTGTACAAGCATACAAATCTCAATTGAAAAATATGTTTGGAAATGATGTATCTCAATCGGATTCCTATGGTAGAATCGTCAATAAAAAGCATTTTAATAGATTGAATTCTGTTTTGACAGATGCTTTAGAACAAGGAGCTGATTTGACCCTCGGAGGGGAAAGAGATGAGTATCAAAATTTCTTTGCACCCACTATCTTGTCCAATGTTCCTCATGGTGCTAAAATATGGGAAGAAGAAATATTTGGTCCGATTCTCCCTTTAAAGACTTTTGAAGATTTGAATGAAGTAATCGAATACATTAATAAAGATGAAAAGCCATTGGCTTGTTATCTATATAGCACAAGCAATAAAAACATAAAAGCGTTTTCAAACAAAACCAGATCAGGCGCATTGGCCATAAATTATTCGGCAACACATTATACCAATCCCAACTTGCCATTTGGAGGCTCCAACAATAGTGGAATCGGTAAAGCGAACGGATATTTTGGATTCAAAGCATTTTCTAATGCCAAAGCGATACAAAGACATTGGTTTTTCTTCGATAGTTTAAAATTGATCTATCCTCCGTACAACGATTCCAAATCAAAGCTTGCTAGCTTGCTGACCAAATGGTTTGCATAGGAGCGAGATAAGATTTACCTCATAAATAGTAGGAGAAATATGTTTATGGAGTTTATTTTTGTGCCGCTTGTAATAAAAGCAATTACAAGATATTTGAAAACAAAAGAGACTGTAGCTCAGTTGGTTTAGAGCGCTGCCTTGACAGGGCAGAGGTCGTGGGTTCGAATCCCTCCAGTCTCACAAAAAATTCTTTAACATCGGGATGTAGCTTAGTCCGGTTAAAGTGCTGGTCTGGGGGACCAGAGATCGGTGGTTCGAATCCACTCATCCCGACCATTTTTATATCCTTGGCCAATTTACTTTTTCAACCCTGAACTTTAAAGTGTTCCTAATAAGTCCTTAAAACAATCACCGACTCTAAGGAACTTTAGTTTTAGTTAATCTATAGAAGCCAGTTTTAAGATATGCGCCTTCTTTAAAGCCTATAGGATGATCAATATCATGAAATGTTTTTCGAAACAATTGGAGTCCAGAACCATACAATGCTCGTTCGTTGGTTTCAAAGAATTTATCTGCACTTACACGCGAGGAACACGATGCCAATATTAATGTTCCACCTTTCTTGACCAATTGACTTCCGAGTTTCGCAAGTTTAGCGTAAGAATCAAGCGCCCGATCGATTTCGCTAGCTTGTTTTGCAAATGCAGGTGGATCAATAATTACGATATCAAATTTCTGTGCATTTAAAATCATGAGATCCAGTTGTTTAAAGGCGTCACCTCTTACTAGTTTGAGGTTTGCATTGGCGGAATTTAGTTTTACATTGGAAGAAGCCAAACTCAACGCTTGCTCACTAATATCTAGACTAGTCACAGTCTTAGCTCCTCCGACAACGCAGTGAACACTAAATCCGCCTGCATAAGAGAAAACATCAAGCACTTCTTTCGATTCTGCAAGTTTGCCAATCGCCAAGCGGTTATGACGGTGATCCAGAAAAAAACCTGTTTTGTGTCCTTTTCTAACATTGACCTTAAATTTAATACCATGTTCTTTTACGATAATGTTTTCATCTACTAAATGCCCGTAGATCACATCTCCGTCATGTAATCCTATTTTGTTGGCACTTTTAGTCACATTTCGTGAAAATCTAAGTAAAAGAACATTTGCATTGGTCTGAGTTATGATGATAGGCAGGATGAGTTTTAAATATGGAAACCAAATGGAAGAGTAGATTTTAAGCACAACTGTATCATCGTAAACGTCAGCAATGAATCCTGGCATTGAATCATTTTCACCAAATAAGAGTCTGTAGGCATTGGTATCGGTTGTTAATAAAGGTTTTCTGAGCTCGTATGCATTAGCTATTACCTTTTTAAACCACGATTCGTTTATAGTGGAAGCTTGATTAAATTGTAGAAGTTTAATTCTAATAGGAGAGTCGGCATCATAGAGACCACAAGCCAAAAAACTATTTTTCCTTTTGTCAAAAACGATTGCTAAATCACCAGACTTACCCTTTTTGTTCTGTTTTTCGATACTTTCATCAAAAATCCAAGGGTGTTGTTCTTGCTTAATTTTTTTTTCCGCAGCCGGTCTTAGTTTAATGGCTATGCGCTCAATCGAGATGTTGTTTAGTGTATCTGGTAAATTTAGTTTCAATACTAACGGCTTAAGCATAATTAAGGTAGGCAAAAGTTAATAAAATAAATTTGAATTTAAGATACCAATCGGTATCTTTATGAGGTGAGAAATCCGGAAGCAACCAAATTGGCTATTCTTAATGTATCCAGTGAATTATTTAATGTGCAAGGTTACAAGGCGACTTCGATTAGTGATATCACAAAAGCATTGGGGATGACAAAAGGAGCTGTCTACCGTCATTTTAAGAATAAGGCTGAATTGGAAAAAGCCAGTCTCATATTTATGTCAAATAGGATGACAAGTAAAATCGCAAAAGCCATCAAAGACGCACCTGATGTAAACACAAAGATGAATGCCATTTTTGATTATTTCATAGCATACAGTGTCAAGTCTCCAGAAGTTGGAGGATGTCCTTTGCTAAATGCGGCAATAGAAGCAGATGATACTAATCCAGAATTATGCGAAGTTGTCAATTCCATTATATCGTTTATTTATGCCGCTATCCATCAGGTACTGAAGAATGGAATAAAATATAAGCAAATCAAAAAGCAGGCAGATATCGCAGGATTTTCTTCTTTGGTTTTTTCTTCATTAGAAGGTTCGATCATGTTACATCGTGTAACTAAAAACCCAAAGCACATGAAGGCTGTCGTTAAAAACTTGAGGACTCAGTTTGAATTAATGTTGAATTAAAATTTTTTAAAACAAATGATACC
>JAHDHU010000078.1 GCA_020631135.1 Saprospiraceae bacterium
CAGTATCTTAAATATCAAGCAGATAGAAGAAAATTGGATCATCTTATCGAACAAGAAAAATCTGCAAATCAAGAACATGAATTTATCCTTTTTCAACTCAGAGAATTTGAAGAAGTTAATCTCATTAGCGGAGAAGAAACTGACTTAAATACCAACCTTGCGCTGATGGAAAGTGCAGAAAGTATCAGAGCCCTAGCCGAAAAACTAAATTTTCAAGTCATCCAATCTGAAAACTCCATATCAAATCAGCTTACACAGATTGGTAACGAATTAAGTAATATAAATCAAGATGATAAAGATTTAAAATCTTTTTATGAAAGAATCAACTCGAGTAAAGAAGAACTGATAGATATCGCCAAAGAATTGGAAAATTTTGGGGACAAAATTGATTTTGATCCAAGTGAAATAAATCAATTGCGCGAGAGGCAAGATGCGATAAACAAATTACTCAACAAACATCGTGTAAACAATGTCGAAGCGCTTCTCAAGATTAAAGACGCTTTGCAAACAAGGGCAAACGCTGTTTCAGATTTGAGCCTAACGATTAAAAAACTCCAAGATTCATTGGCGGATGCCAAAATAGAGCTCTTTAAAAAGGCAAAAACCATTTCTAAAAAAAGGAAGGCTGTTGCTTCCGATTTTGAAAAAAAGGTTCATAAACTGCTTTCTGAACTTTCGATGGACTCTGCACAACTTAAAATCAAAATTGATACCGACCAAGAATTAAATAATTCTGGTTGTGACGATTTAGAATTTACCTTTGCTTCGAACGTGGGAAGTAAATTTTTATCCATCAAGGATGTCGCTTCTGGAGGAGAAATGTCCAGATTAAGTCTTTGCATAAAATCTATTGCCGCTGATGCCATGTCTTTACCCACCATGATTTTTGACGAAATTGATACTGGCGTCTCAGGAGATGTTTCGCTAAAAATGGGTAAGATTTTAAAGAAAATATCGTCCAATCATCAGGTAATTTCTATCACCCATTCACCACCCATTGCAGCTCAGGCAGATCATCATTTCTTTATATACAAAGACAATGATAAAGACAGAACATACACGCATTTAAAAACCATTGAAGGTAAGGAGAGAGTTTACGAAATTGCAAAAATGATGTCAGGTGGAGATCCTCCATCCGATCGAGCTTTAGCAAATGCAGAAGAACTTATAAAGAGCTAGAAAAAAATATTTTTACATTAGCAGTTAAATATCAAGACATGTCAAACGGATTATTAGAAGGAAAAAGAGGAATTATTTTTGGTGCTTTAGATGACAAATCTATTGCTACCCATGTAGCCCAACGAGCAGTAGATCAAGGTGCAAAAATAGTACTTACCAATGCTCCAATTGCATTAAGGTTTGGAGGCATTCAAGAACTAGGAAAAAAACTTAATTCAGAAGTAATTCCTGCAGATGCCACAAGCTTAGAAGATTTGGAAAATTTATTTTCACAATCAATGGAAACACTAGGCGGACCGATAGATTTTGTTTTACACAGTATCGGTATGTCTTTAAACGTTCGTAAAAAAAGAGCCTACACGGATATCAATTATGATTGGATGCATAAAACATTTGATATCTCAGCGATGTCTTTTCACCGTGTCATGCAAACTGCATATAAATTAGATGCCATGTCTGAATGGGGTTCTATTGTGGCACTTACCTACATTGCAGCACAAAGGGTATTTCCTGATTACAACGAAATGGCAGAGTCTAAATCCTTATTAGAATCATTTGCGCGTAGCTTTGGATATCATTATGCGATAAAGAAAAATGTAAGGGTCAATACCATTTCTCAATCTCCCACCATCACAACTGCTGGTTCTGGCATCAAAGGATTTCAAGAATTCTTTGATTATGCGCAAAAGATGTCTCCCCTCGGAAACGCATCATCAGAAGCCTGTGCAGATTATTGCTTAAGCCTGTTTTCAGATTTAACTCGAATGGTAACGATGCAAAATCTTTTTCATGATGGTGGATTTAGTTCAATGGGATTAAGTCCTGCAGTATTAGGATTAGAAGAGTAATAGTCATTAACAGTTTTTAGTCGAATTATTAGGTTGTCTCGTAGATAAGTAGGAACTTATCTGAAACAATTACGTTTTTTACTTTTGAATCAAAACATCAAACTATGCCTATAGGAGTCTTCATTATTCCAATTATCTTCTTATGTCTCGTAATTCTTGGATTAGGCCTTTTTATTGTCAAACAACAAACCAATGTGATTGTAGAGCGTTTTGGCAGGTTTCACAGTATCAGACAATCTGGCTTAAATTTAAAGATTCCAGTTTTTGATACCATCGCGGGAAGAGTAAGTTTAAAAATTCAACAGTTAGACGTTATTGTCGAAACCAAAACCTTCGATGATGTTTTCGTTAAATTAAAAGTATCTGTCCAATACAAGATTCTTCCGGATGCAGTTTACGATGCTTTTTACAAGTTAGAAAATCCGCACGATCAAATCACTTCATATGTATTTGATACAGTGAGAGCGGAGGTTCCAAAATTAAAATTAGATGATGTCTTCGTCAGAAAGGATGATATCGCTGTGGCCATCAAAAATGAAATTTCGGATGCGATGGAAACTTATGGATATCAAATTGTAAAAGCCTTAGTCACTGATATTGACCCAGATCAAGCAGTTAAAAATGCAATGAATCGAATAAATGCCGCCGAAAGAGAAAAAACGGCAGCAGAGTATGAAGGAGAAGCCGAGAGGATTAAGATCGTTGCAAAGGCAACTGCAGAAGCAGAAAGTAAGAGACTCCAAGGTCGCGGTATTGCAGATCAAAGAAGAGAAATTGCTCGAGGAATCGAAGAATCAGTTGAGGTATTAAACCAAGTTGGTATTAACTCTCAAGAAGCCTCCGCATTAATTGTTGTAACCCAACATTATGATACGCTACAGGCAATGGGAGAAAATGTAAATAGCAATCTGATACTGCTGCCAAACTCTCCGACTCAAGCTTCAGATATGCTGTCGAGTATGGTTACTTCTTTCGCAGCATCTCAGCAAATGGGAGAAGCCATGAAACAAAAAACATTAGGAAAGCAGAAAAAATAAATTTCCGCAAAAGTCATTACTAAAGCCTCAATCTTTACGATTGGGGCTTTTTTGTTTTATTTATTAGGTTATCCATTCTTAACAGTATGTGATAGACTGCTGGGCAATGATTTACATTGATGGCATGCAAGCCAAGATTATTTTGAAACTCAAAACCATCGGTATGTGGATATTGTCTACATGCCTTGGGCCGGACATCATAGATTCGACATTTATTATCACTTTCGAGAAATACGCAAGGGCTAGTTGCCATGACCAAATCCCCATCCTCATCCAATTTTAAGTAATTTGATTCAAATTCGTTAACCGAAACACCCAGAGCTTTAGATATCCTTTTGGCATCAGATCTGCTTACCATTGGTGGAATACTTTTGCAACAATTGGCACAATCTAAACAATCCAACTCACGAAAAACTTGATCATGAACTTTGTCGGCTTTTTGAGCAAGCTGACCTCCTTTCCTTTTGCTGATTGACTTAATTTTACTTAGCCAATATTTCTTCGGACGCTTTTCTCTGCTTTTCCATTTATTGATTAATCTTGACTCCATGACAACACGAATAACGTCATTTTACTCGAGCTATTTAGTAATTTTAAGCATGACTTGTAAACCGAGGTATGTACTTTTTATTTTCTTTTATGCTTTTAGTATGAATTTGTTTGGACAAGCATACAAAGGCAAACTTTTAGATAGATGGAACGACCCGTCGCTTGTGTCCTCCACCGCTTATGACAATGCATATAATGAAATATGGGGATATGCAACTTCTCAAAATGAATATGCAATTATAGGTACAACCAAAGGAACTCATTTTATTGATGTCACAGATCCTGAAAACATCTTTGAAGCGCATGTAATCGAAGGCGAGGCGCAAGGGGTAGCGATTGTTCATCGCGATTTTCACGATCACCAAGATCACCTATATATTGTTTGTGATGAAGGACAAAGTTCGACCTTGCAAATTTTAGACCTTAGCGTTCTTCCAAACGAACCAACGATGGTTTATAATTCTTCAGAACTTTTAAACCGAGCTCACAACATCTTTATCGATAGCCAATCGGATAGACTTTATAGTTTGAGTCATAAAAGCAATACTACTTCAAGAGCTTATGCTGTATTTGATATTTCAGATCCAGCAAATCCCGTCCAAATTCACAGTGCAAATACCTTTGGTCCTCTTTTGGTAGGACATGTTCATGATGCTTACATTTTTGATCACATTGGATATTTTAATTGTGGCAATGACGGACTAATTATCGCCGACATGAGTGATTTAAGCAGTATTGAGGTACTTTCATATCTTGAAAGCTCTGATTATCCCCAATCGGGATACAATCATTCTGGCTGGCCTTCTGAAGACGGAAATTATTATTTCTTCGCAGATGAAACCCATGGCATGGATCTCAAAGTTTTGGATGTCAGCGATAAAACTGATGCAAGCATTATAGGAACTTTCGATGCGAACAACCCAAGCAACAAAAGTATTGCTCACAATCAAGTTTTGAAAGAAGATTATCTATATGTAGCTTATTACTATGATGGATTACAAGTCTACGATGTAAGCGATCCAGAAAATATTCAACGAACGATGTACTACCCCACTTCTCAAATCACTGCGACCAACGATTTTGAAGGTGCGTGGGGAGTTTATCCTTTTTTACCAAGTGGAATAATCCTGGTCTCAGACATGCAAGAAGGTCTATTCGTAATTGACCAAATCGGAGTCTCAGCCACAAGCGATTTTCAAATTGAACAAATTTCAATATTTCCCAATCCGACCTCGAATCAATTAAAAATCGAGTTAAATAAAAAGAAGGCTAAAAGTCTAAAAATTAGAGACACCCGAGGTCAAGTACTCAAGGTTGAGAATGATTTTAATCGGTACTCTGATCACCTTATTATTGACTTAAACTTCGATCCGGGATTTTATTTTCTTCAAATTCAATTTGAAGACACAAGCTATTCCAATCTTAAATTCGTTGTAGAATAAGAATATTTAATCGTTGAAACTTAGCCGCAATCTAGTTATCCTTTTTTTATTGCTTTGGGCCACTCTACTTCAAGCACAAGTCCGCCCTAACACTGGTTCTACTCAAGGACGTGGCTCAGCCAATAGCAACGATAAAGAAGCACAAAATCAAATGCTCCAACAGCTCCCTGAAGGACCAGATACCACAATTGTTGATTATTCTTACTTTGACGATTTAGATAAAACATATGTTTATAAGGATACCCTGATAGACAGAAGCGATCGTTACAATCCAGCTTATAATGCTGGTAATGAATATTTTATTTTAGGCAATTTAGGTTCTTCTTCCATACCCATGAGATATCAAGTAAAGAAAAAAATAGGTGTGGATTTAGGATATCACCAATATGATCTTTACAATTTTAATCTAGACAGTATCAAGCTCTTTAAGCTGAATCGTCCTTTCAATGATTTGTATTTTAGTCCATTTGATGGAGAATCTAACTTCTTAGTCAAAGCTAAATTTGCTCGAAGATTCAGCGACGGTGTTAGTTTGCATCTAAATTATAACCGAATCAATCAAAATGGTATTTATCAGGATCAATTTGTAAAGACTACGAATTTGAGTAATTCAATCTTTATAAACCGCTCAAGGTTTAAAGGCTTATACACCCTTTTGGTAAACAACAACAATCAAGATCACAATGGAGGAATCTCTTCACCAACATTCTATTTAGAAAGCTTCTATAACAGGCGATCTCGAATCCCAATGATTTTATCTGATGCAGAAGAAAGAAAAGAACAGCGAATTTTATCCTTTCACAACCAGGTATATTTAGTCGAAGGCAAAGAAAGCAGCTTAAGTTTACAACACCATTTACTGTGGGAAAACGGTTCTTTTAGATCATCTGATGATGATATCAATCAAGATTCAAGTTTTTATCTATCCTATTGGCAAGACCGGCGTGGAATCAGACACGCATTATCTTATCGAACCTTAGGTAATGAATTTTCAATAGAAGCTAAGAAATCTTCAATTTTAAACTTTAAAACTGGAATCAATCACAAAAACCATAAATTGGCTTTCGCCAAAAAGGATTCAACCATCACTGAATTGAGTTTGTTTGGTAGATTAAAATCCAATCCCGGTAATTTTTCATTAATCGCCAACGGTGAAATTGGTTTGGGACAGATTGCTGGTGATTTTAATTTTGATGGAACCCTTGCCTTTAAAACGACTTGGGCTAGTGCTAGTGTAGGTGCTCAATTTTACAGATTCAGTCCTTCCATAAAATCTGAATATTTAGAAATAAATCAAGAAGAATTTTATCAGTATAACTGGGTCAAACCTGTTGGAACCAAATTATCCTTTGCACTCGAAATACCCCTTGTTAATCTCAAGCTAGGCTTGGACCAAATTGTGGAAAGTAATAGCATTTACTGGGATTCTTTAAATCTCCCAAATCAATTAGAGGATGTACTTTCCATAACTCAGTTTAGCCTAATGCATAAACTACGGATTGGACCAATCGGATTAGACCATGACATCTTATACCAGGTAAATAGTAGTGGTCAATTGGCCTTACCTAGTTTGATGATCAACCAACGAGCATATTCACAGTTTCGATTGTTTGAGAAAAAATTAGAAATTCAATTAGGTGCAGAACTAAACTATCTTTCCGACTATTCTGCATACAGGTATTTTTCTCTAACTGGGAGTTTTTTAAATACCAATCAACAAATTGATAATTATCCAATGCTGAATCTATTTGCGAATATAAAGGTTAGCAAGTTTCGTTTTTTCTTCCGCTTTGATAACCTAAATTCTTTATGGCGCACTTTCCCCAACTACCACATCTTAGATCAACCCTTGTTTGATTACAATATGCGTATTGGGGTACGGTGGATATTAGTTGATTGATTTGGGCATGCCCCGTTTTCGATTAGTATCTCAAACGGGTCGGGTGCTCCAGTACTACGCCATGGCTTCGGTACTTTGTACATGCTCGTAAACTCGCATTACTTCCGCCCCCTCATGCAATTTCTTTATTTAAAAATCAACTAAAATTATAACTCGTAATTAGGCTTCAAGCTATTTGCATCACTAGAATAAAACTCATTGATGATCTTAACTACTTCTTCTGGTTCGTCAACGATCGGAATTAAGTCCATATCTTTTGGACTAATGTTGGCAAACTCTTCCAACATGGTATTCTTGATCCATTCCCGCATGGGGGTCCAAAATTCAGAACCTACTAAAATGACTGGTACCGGAGATATTTTTTTTGTTTGTATCAACGTAAGCACTTCGAAGAGTTCGTCTAAGGTTCCAAATCCACCTGGCATAGTTACAAATGCCTGAGCATATTTAACAAACATCACCTTCCTGATGAAGAAATAGCGATAATTTAAATTCTTGTCTGGATCGATATAAGGATTATGAGATTGCTCAAATGGCAAATCGATATTAAGACCTACAGATGGAGATTTTGCATTGTGTGCACCACGGTTAGCCGCCTCCATGATCCCAGGTCCTCCCCCAGTAATAATTCCGAAGCCTTCTTTTGATAATACCTCAGCGGTTTTGGTTGCCAGTTTATAATACTTCTGATCTGGTTTTGTTCGAGCAGATCCGAAAATTGAAATACAAGGACCTATTTTATTTAAAGTTTCGAATCCATCGACAAATTCGGCGAGAACCTTAAACATCGTCCAAGAGTTTTCTCCTTTAATTTGAGTCCATTTTTTTATACCTGCTAATTCACTTGTCATAACTTATTTCTTTTACATAATAAAGACCCATTTCTTAACGAAAAGAAACAGGTCTCATCATATTTTTTGCTAATTAATTAAACCAATACTGTACTGAATTTTTCAAATTCTTTCTCAATATATTTTTGAAGAGACTTAAGATCTTTGAATTGGGTAAATAATTCTTCCAATTTTGTCCGGTTTGCACTAGACGGAATAACGTAGCTTTCAACATCTTGTTTGCTTATTGTATCTTTTGAAAGAATGATTAACCTTTCAACAACGTTTCTTAGTTCTCGAATATTACCAGTCCAATTTACTTTTTGTAGTAATTTGACAGCTGGCTTATCTATTTGTTTCGCTTTAATTTTATACTCTCCACAAATTTGATCAATAAAATGCTCGACCAAAAGAGGGATATCATCCTTTCTATCGTTCAAGGAAGGAACCTCAATAATAATTACAGCCAATCTGTGATATAGATCTTCTCGAAATCTTCCTTTTGTAATCTCAGATCTCAAATCTTTATTTGTTGCTGCAATCACTCGCACATTTACACTGATGGATTTATCTCCCCCTACTCGAGTAATTGTATTTTCTTGCAGAGCTCTTAGCACCTTAGCCTGTGCAGATAAGCTCATATCTCCAATCTCATCTAGGAAAAGAGTCCCACCATTGGCTAATTCAAATTTTCCCTTTCGATCCTTGTGCGCAGAAGTAAAAGAACCTTTTTGATGTCCAAACAATTCACTTTCGATCAATTCTGAAGGTATTGCAGCGCAGTTTACCTCAATAATTGGCTCATCCTTACGTGCACTTTTCTCGTGGATCCATCGAGCAACCAATTCTTTTCCAGTTCCGTTTTGGCCATTAACCAAAACCCTAGCATCTGTTGGCGCTACTTTTTCTATTGTTTCATTGATTGCTTTGATCGGAGCAGATTCTCCGATGATTTGAGTAACCTTTTTGGTTTTAGAAACTTTCTTTTGAAGAAACTTCTTGTCTATGATCAAATTAGATTTATCCAATGCATTTCGCATTGTGATTAAAAGTCTATTTAGATCTAATGGCTTCGATATAAAATCAAAAGCACCTTTTTTAACCGCTTCGACTGCTACGTCTATATCGCCATGACCGGAAATCATGACAACTGGCAAATCAGAATTTAACAATTGTATTCTTTCTAAGGTCTCCAACCCATCCAACTTTGGCATTTTGATATCCAGAATGACCACATCGAATTTTCCTTGTTTAATTTTCACCAAAGCATCTAAACCATCGCCGGCTTCTTCTACTTTGTATTTCTCAATTTCGAGAACATCTCTAAGTGAACTCCGGATGCTTCTTTCATCGTCGACTACCAATACTTTAGCCATATCTTTAAACTATTGCATTTAAAATAAAATAACAAGTCTAAAGATACATTAATAATTATCGTAATAGGTAAAATATTATGGCTTAATCCTTTACAAATTAGGATTAAATTTAATATGATAAGCTTTGTATCGCAAGGTATGCCATAAGTCCTGTAGAAATTTTTAAACATCTCTCATCTACATTAAAAGTAGGTGTATGTACCGCAGATGTGATCCCTTTTGACTTATTACCTGTACCTAAACGGTAAAAGCATCCGGGAATTTCCTGAGAATACCAAGCAAAATCTTCAGCGGTCATTCTTTGAGGTAATTCTATAACATTTCTTTTACCCAGATACTCTTGCATCGAGTTTTTTACATTTTGAGTGTAAGTTTCATCATTATGTAAACTCGGATATCCTTTCATAATATTAACCTCGCATTTTGCCCCATGGGCCTTGGCAATATTTCGGGCGGTAGTACTTATTAATTGGTGCGCCCTTTTGCGCCACTTCTCGTCAAAGCACCTCAAGGTGCCCTCAATTTTGACTGCTCCGGGCAGAATATTCGTTGCTCCCCCTTCACTATTTATCTTACCAAAACTGAGCACTGCGTTAACCAAGGGACTTTTTTTGCGACTAATTATCTCTTGCAATGCAATTATTATTTGACTCGAAACATAAACAGCATCAATACATTCGTGTGGTAAAGCAGCGTGCCCGCCTTTTCCGATGACTTGAAGGTAAATTTCATCGGCTGAAGCCATAAATCTACCTGCTCGGATTCCGACCTTTCCAACTTCTAGAGGTGGATGCACGTGTTGTCCAAGTATGGTTTTAGGCTCAGGATTTTTTAATACGCCCTCTTTGATAAGTATGCTTGCTCCTCCTGGAAGCTTTTCTTCTCCAGGTTGAAAAATACATTTTACACTTCCTTCAAAGTGAGTTTTCATTTTGTTTAGGATAATTGCGGTACCTAAAAGCGAACTAGAGTGTACATCATGACCACAGGCATGCATAACTCCTTCTTTTTGAGATTTGTATTTCACTTTATTCAACTCTTGAATCGGTAATGCATCAATGTCCGCTCTCAAAGCGATATGTTTTTTCTTATTTGGTATGCCTTCAATTGTTGCCACAACTCCGTGATCAGCCCAACCCGTTGTGAATGGAATCTTGTACTTCTTTAAAATTTTTTGGATGTATTTACCAGTTTCTTTCTCTTCAAATGAAAGCTCAGGATTGGCATGTATGGTTCGACGTATTGCTATAACTTCTTTTTCAATACTGGCAGCGTAGGTTTTAATTTCTTTAATCATGCCTAGAATTTCTTGTTACAAATTGCTTTAAAAAATATTTCAAAATCCTGAAAAATTGAATAATTCCTAGCGTAGAAGCTATTAATATTTACCATCTCATTTTGACTCATGTTGTCTTTTCCCAACAATACGCTCACTGGAAAAATACCCTCACGTAATTTAGGCAAGGTTTCCAATTCTTCTAATCCTTCATCATAAGAAATCCAGTTTTTTCTTCCTAACAATACTTCTAGAGGATCCATGAATAACGCACTTCTCATTCCAACCGTTAATATCCTAATAGGAATCAATATCAAAGCGATAATTGAGAATATGATATTTCCAATTCGTCGTAGTCTCGAATGTACTTCTTCCTTAATTTTGTATTTAACATCGATGGTGTATAATTCACCTGTTTCATTACTAGAATCGGATCCAATGATGTTAAACATGCTTCTTCCTGCTACTTTTACGGAAACTTCAGAATCCACTTTAGACATCCAATGTAAAATTGTTTTGTATGCCACAGATTTAGCTGAAAAAATCACTTCGTTTACCTTAAAATGAGAGGTCAATTTATCCAAATTTGAAATAGAATTGGTGAAAAAAGAATCTAAACGATCTTCTTTGGGATCAATAAATCCTTTTATCGAATATTCGATTCCAGAATTCAACAATAAAGATTGAATCTCCCGACATTCTTCTTTGTCTCCAACAAGGAACATCTTTTTCTTTAATGGTTTGGAAAGCGTTAAACGCTGGGTTTCCCAATGATTGAAAATCAATTTTGAAAATAATATTAGAACGAGAACCAATAAGCCTCCTAACAATAAAGTGGCTCTAGAAAATCTAAACTCCAACGGTAAAAGAGCATAGATTATCAAATTGATCACCAATCCAATAAAATATCCACTAATGATATTTTTGAATCCAGTCTTTGCATCATAATTTCCGAATATGTATAATGAACCGATCCAAACGATAGAATAAAGTGATAAATTAAACC
>JAHDHU010000079.1 GCA_020631135.1 Saprospiraceae bacterium
GCATAAGAATGATAAAACACTAATTGTCTATTAATTTCTAAGTGGGTTAGTTCATTATTTATTATGATTTTTTTTAATTTTAAATACTATTTGACCTATTGGCGTAGCTTAACGGTCAAGGACGTGGTCATTTTAGGGTTGTTTATCGTACTAGATTTGTTTCATATAATCACAAGGTGTGAGTAAAGTTTATGCTCTTGTTTTTCTTCATGGTGAGTTATGCAACCAAGTAAATCAATGAAGAAATTGATTTTACCAAATTCCATAACTGATGAAACTTCAAGTCGTGCCAATTCAAATGAATTGGTTATTCAGTTAAGCGGAAATGATCAAGATAATTGGGTCATTGTAAATGGAAATAAATCCAATCTTGAATCCATGGATCTATTGATAGCAAGCAATCTACAAACCATGAAAAAAAATCAACTTTTTCCTACCAAGGCTATCCTAAGAATTGACCAATTCACCAAGATGTCGGTGGTTAATCAAATCAAAGAGATTCTTCAAAAAGAAGAGATTCTAAACTTGGAGTATTTACACAGAAAAAAATAAGCTGTTCAGCTATCAAAATCTTGTATATTCCGTTTAAGATATATGAGAGGTACGATATTAATAATTATTTTTTTCGTTCAATTCACATTGCTTGGTCAAACGACCTTGGATAATTCATCTTTTGAAGACACTCCAGCAGATGCGATTGTTCCACATGGATGGTTTATGTGTAATGAATCGACCACTCCTGACATACTTCCTGGATTTTGGGGTGTAAATAACATACCCCAAGATGGTAACACCTTTGTAGGTTTGATATCCAGACCGGATGGTTCCTACGAATTCATTGGACAAAGACTAAATCCATCACTCGAAAAAAACGAATGTTATCAAATGTCTTTTTACGCTGCTCATTCGCACACTTATGCAGCCTACAATAAGGTCATAAAAGTTAGAATTTGGTTAGGTGAAGATAAGTGTTCTAAAGATCAACTAATCTTTGAATCAGAGCCTATAGATTACAAAGAGTGGAAAAAACTTTCGATCGAGTTTAGTCCAAAAGCCAAAATGAAGTATATCTCAATCGAAGCCTATTCACCGAAAGCAAAGCGAGGAAATGTCCTTCTTGATAATATGAGTAGAATCATACCTTGCGGAAGAGCTTAAAAACGAAGTATGCCATTAATTGCAAATCTCGATTATAATCCATCCGGAATTTTCAAAAATGGACACATCAATTCAATGTTTCCTTATTTTTTCAGAAAAGCTTTTGACTCAAATTTTGAAAGGCAACGACTCACCACGCCAGATCAAGACTTTTTGGATATAGATTTAATTATCAATAACAACGAAAAAGCTGTCTTTCTTTTTCATGGTCTAGAAGGATCAACAGGCTCTCAATACATACAAGCCAGTGCTTCTCTTTTTAGCAAAAATGGCTTTGATGTAATTGCCACTAATTATAGAGGTTGCAGTGGTCAATTAAATCATAAACCATATGCCTATAATTCTGGGTGGACTAGAGATGTAGAATTTGTATTGGATAATTACTTAAAAAAATATAGCTCTGTTGTTTTATTGGGCTACAGCCTTGGGGGCAATTTAATCCTTAAATATGCATCAGATGGTTACTATCACTTAGATCCCAAGATTAAAGCCATCATGGCAGTCTCTGCACCAATTGATCTTTATCAAAGTGTTCTTGAAATTTCTAAGAGAAAAAACAGGTTGTATGAAATTAATTTTTTAAAAACACTCAAAATTAAAACTCATGAAAAAGCGGTTATTTTTCCTGAAGTTTATAATAAAATCGATGTCGATGGCATTAAAAAGTTAATCGAATTTGATGATTTAGTTACTGGGCCAATCCATGGTTATGAAGGTGCCTTAGATTATTACGAAAAATGTAATAGTCTTCAAACACTGAAAAATCTTTCGATCCCTACCCTTCTTTTAAATGCCAAAGATGATCCATTTTTAAGCAAATCATGTTATCCTGAAATATTATCCAAAAAACACCGATTTTTGCACGCATTATTTCCAAAATATGGTGGACACTGTGGCTTTTACACTAAAGGCGAGTCCTATTATTGGAATGAAATAGAATTATTAAAATTCGCTAAAACCCAAACCGAGATATGAGGTTAGTTATTTTTTCTTTTTTTAGTTTTTATGCCTTCGTTGCTTGTCAAAACCCTAATCCAGGTGTTGCCAAAACAATAAAAACGACCTTTTTTAGTGTTGAAGGAACAGAAGCTTATCAAGTGGATACCATTCAATTTATTGAGAAAGAACTTTTTGACAGTCGAGACGTAAAGATCGAACATCATTACTTGTTTGCTGATGGTAATTTGAAAGCCAAAGAAATTTATGAATTTACTGGTCAAAGTAAATACGCAAAAAGCTCATATTACGAAGATTTTGACGGCAATAAATTGAGCTACTATAAATTTCTGTACGACGAAAAGGGCAACCGAGTTTCTTCACATGCATTTGATGCCTCAAATGATGAATTATTAAGAATTGAAAGGTATAGCTACAACGAAAACGGAGACAGAATATTAAAAGAAGTTAGAGATGCTACTGATGTCTTGAATAGAGCATTCACTTTTGGTTACGATAAAGATGGGAATCAAAATTCATTGACAGTGTCAAGTGCGGAAGGTAAAATTTTATTCCGCGAAGATTACAAAATCATCGGCCGGGATAAAAAAACGAATGAATGGGTCGAAATGTGGGGTTTTGTCGGTGCTACTCCAAATAGCTGCAAAGTTCGAGAAATAACTCGATAAGTATCTTCCTCTTTAATCTTGTTGTACCTTTGACTACTTAATTTTTTAAGTCGAGTCATGCAGTACAATTCAGCAGATATTGAAGCTAAGTGGAAGGAATATTGGAAAGAAAATCAAACCTACAAGGTTAGTAACGATAGTTCCAAACCCAAGTATTATGTTTTGGACATGTTTCCTTATCCATCTGGTGCAGGCCTCCATGTGGGCCACCCCCTTGGCTACATAGCATCTGATATTTATGCGCGCTTTAAAGTACTCAAGGGATTTAATGTCCTCCATCCAATGGGCTTTGACGCATTCGGCCTTCCTGCGGAGCAATATGCCATACAGACTGGTGTACACCCTGCAGAGAGTACCGAAAAAAATATAAAAATGTATAAATCCCAATTAGAAAACTTGGGGTTTAACTATGACTGGAGTCGCGAAGTCCAAACCTGCGACCCAAACTATTATAAGTGGACCCAATGGATTTTTCTAAATTTATTTGATCACTATTATAATGTACAAGAGGACTGTGCCAAGCCTTTGAGCGAACTTATCGCTCATTTCGGAAAAGATGGAACTGAAAATCTTCATGCTCACCACGATTACGAATCACAATTCACCGCTGGTGAATGGCAGGCGATGAATCCCAAGGAAAAAGACGATGTATTAATGCATTTTAGATTGGCCTACCTAAAAGAAGGCTATGTAAATTGGTGTGAAGCTTTAGGAACTGTCCTTGCCAATGATGAGGTAAATGATGGTGTTTCGGAAAGAGGAGGTCATCCTGTGGAGAAAAGATCAATGATGGAATGGCTTTTAGGTGGACAATCTTTATTGATTCTCTTAATGCAACGAAATTGGATCGGTAAATCTACTGGTGCACAAGTATTCTTTAATCTCGATGGCCACGATGAAAAAATAGAGATTTTCACGACTCGACCAGATACTATTTTTGGTGCAACTTATATGGTTCTTGCACCTGAGCACGAACTTGTTCAAAAACTAACATCACCCGAACAAAAAGCAGAGGTCGAAAAATATTTGGAATATGTCAACAATCGTTCGGATCGCGAACGCATGAGCGAGGTAAAAAAGATAACAGGTGTGGCTCTAGGCGCTCATGCAATCCATCCTTACACAAAAGAAAATATCCCCATTTGGATCGGAGAATATGTCCTGAAGGATTACGGCACAGGAGCGATTATGGCAGTACCAAGTGACGATGAAAGAGATCATGGATTCGCCAGTAAATTTGGTTTGAAAATTATTCCTGTGGTCGATCAATCCAATCATCCTAAAGCCGAAAGAGGAGACAAAATAGGTACGATGATCAATAGTGATTTCTTAGATGGCCTAAAAGTAAAAGACGCCATTCGCCGAATGGCTACAGACCTCGAAGAAAAAGGAATTGGAAAGCGTAAAATTAATTACAAATTAAGAGATGCAAACTTTTCAAGACAGAGGTATTGGGGAGAACCTTTTCCGGTAAAATTTGACGACAATGGAGTTGCATATCCACGAACGGAAGAAGAATTACCCATTACTCTTCCCGATTTAACTGATTTTAAACCGGCCTCTGGAGGAAAATCTCCTTTACAAAAAGTGGAATCTTGGGTAAATGAAAATGGTTTTACGAAGGAAACAGACACGATGCCTGGCTACGCTGGGTCCAGCTGGTATTTTTTAAGATATATGGATGCAGGAAATCCCGACGACTTTGTCAGTCAAAAAGCTGTGAATTATTGGAAAGACGTCGATCTTTATATTGGAGGTACAGAACATGCTGTAGGTCATCTTATGTATTCTCGATTTTGGCACAAGTTTCTTTTTGACAAAGGCTTAGTGCCAACTAATGAACCTTTCAAAAAGTTGGTTAATCAGGGCATGATCCAAGGCGTGGTCGAATCAATTTATATGCTTAAAGAGAAGGAAGAATTCGCAAAATTTATGTGTGCAGGAATTGTCGAAGCGAAAGATATCAAGGATCAAGTCACAAAAATTCCAATTCACATCGATTTTGTTCAAGATTATGGAAATAGCAATTCATTTTTAAACATAGACAGTATCAAACAATTTATTGATTGGAGACCAGAGTATAAGGACGCTATTTTTGAGTGCGCAAATGGGACCTTTCACAAAGGTAAATTTACACCTAATGGTGACCACGACAACTCTAATTTAGTTACTGTCTCAGAAGTTGGAAAAATGTCTAAAAGATGGTTCAATGTGGTGAATCCCGACGACGTAGTCGCCAAATATGGTGCAGATTGTTTTAGAATGTACGAAATGTTTTTGGGACCATTAGAACAATCCAAACCTTGGGATACCAAGGGTATTGATGGGGTTTCAAAATTTATTCGCAAGTTATGGGGTCTATTCTATGACGATCAAAATAACTGGCGCGTCGAACAAAATGAAGCTTCTAAAGCTGATCTGAAAACATTACATACCACCATAAAAAAGGTTGAAAATGACATCGAGGCGCTTTCATTAAATACTTCAGTAAGTGCCTTCATGGTTTGTGTAAATGAATTAAAAAAGAGTGGATGTAAGTCTAGTTCTATTCTACAACCTTTGCTTCAAATACTTGCCCCTTTTGCGCCTTTTATTACTGAAGAATTATGGCAAAAATTAGGAAACGATTCTTCCATTCATCTTTCCAGTTTTCCAGCATTAAATGAGTCTTATTTGGTGGAGGATGAACTGACATTGCCCTTGTCGATAAATGGTAAGAAAAGAGGAGATTTGACTGTTCCTAATGGAATTTCTAAGGAAGATCTTGAGAATTTAGCTAGAGGACATGAAATTACATTGAAGTGGTTAGAAGGTAAGCATATCAGAAAAGTGATTGTAGTGCCTGGAAGAATGGTGAATGTCGTCATCGGCTAAACCAAAATGTCTGCCAAACTAAGGTTTTCACCTTTCCTTTAGGAGATAGATTCGTTATATTAGTAGCATACAAGCCACTATGAGACAAGTTCTATTTTTAATCATACTTTTTTCTTCGGGTTTATCGTTTTCGCAATCGATTAGCCCCCAAGAAAGACTTCGAAAACAAAACAGTTTCAAACAACTTGATTTTGAAAAACTCTCTATTCAAGTCGATGATTTCTTCTTGAGACAAAATCAACGACTTGGCTTAGAAAAAAGCACTATGCGGCTAGTTTCTAAAAGAGAAGGTCTAAATGATGAAGAATATCATCGATATCAGCAACTCCATGAAGGAAAAAAAATAATCGGTGCGAATTATATACTTAGAACCAAAAATCAAATAGTCCAAAAAGCACGCGGAATAATTGTTCCCGATTTGGAAATAGACATGACACCAAGATTGGACTCAAATCTTGCATTGGCGATTTGCAAAGACTATTTGCTGAATGAAAAATATGATCCGCAATCTCTCCCTCATTTTGGGAATATCGATTGGGAAATCAAAGAAAATGAACTTGTTATCATTGATGGCAGCTTCCCTACTAGAAGTGGAAATTATATCCTGGCTTACCACATCAGATTGGCCTACGATGATTTCAAACCAATTGATCAAAGTCTTTTCTTGAACGCCTCCACAGGTGAGGTATTAAGTTCTTATCCACATATACATTCTGCTCCAATAGAAGGAGAACACGAAACTTTCTACTATGGCAAACAAAACCTAACGGTTGACTCTATCGGAACAAGTGAATACATCATGTTAGATCCGACTCGAAATGACATGCAAGTCATTGACGCCAGTGATTCGCAAATCGTTTCTAATACGAGCAACAATTTTGATTCGGATAATGCGAACGTTCCATACATTGCTTCGGACGCTCATTATTGTACGGCACATTATCACGATTATATGGAAGAGCAATTTAATTGGAAAGGCGTAGATGGATTTGGTGGAGCACTTCTGACAAGAATTAACCAAGGTGGTAAATACTACACCAATGCTTTTTGGAATGGCACTTATGCAGCTTTTGGTAATGGCAATTGTGATAGTTATAATCCTTTAACAATATTGGATGTCGTAGCACACGAATACGCCCACGGGTTCGTAGATTATACCTCTGATTTAATTTATAGAAATGAATCTGGAGCCCTAAATGAAGCGACTGCGGATATCATTGGTAAAACTGTCGAATACAAAGCCGATCCTCAAAACTTTTCTTGGTACGTGGGAGCTCGAGCGGCAAAACACACAGGAATAACTGGATTTCGTTCTATGATAAATCCTGTTGAAAAAAATGATCCAAAATATTATGGTGGACAGCATTGGTATACAGGAAGAGGTGACAATGGTGGAGTACATTCTAATAGTGGTGTCCTTAATTTTTGGTACTACCTCTTGGTAGAAGGACAAACTGGTGTCAATGAAAATGATGTTTCCTATGATGTCCAAGCTATTGGATACGATGACGCCATGGCGATCTTGTACAGTGCCCATTTGGGCAATCTTACTGAAAACAGTAATTACTTTGATACTTATTATGCTACGATAGACCAGAGTATAAACCTTTTCGGAGAAAATTCTTTTCAACACATCAATGTGGTAGAAGCATGGAAAGCTGTTGGAATTTTTGAAGGAATTGACAATTATGATCTTTCTATTGAACCAGTCTTGGAAGATATTCCCTATTGCCCGGGAGATCAACAAATCGCATCGGTGATTATTCGAAATGTAGGCTTACTCAGTTTTAAGTCCGGAGAAATCATCGATTTAAATTACACCTTCCTTTCAAGTGCATATGATGAAACAATAATTCTTAATAATGATCTTGTAGCTGGAGATTCGATTGTATATGAACTTCAAAAAGCGATCGAAGACGTTATGAATCCTACTGAAAGGATAATTTTAAGTGTTTCTCATCCTGCAGACATTAACACTGTAAATAACAACAGTACAATCAACATCCGAAGTTCTGAAACCAATGGAATTGATATTAAACTAAATGGGTTTCAACTCTCTCAAGATGACGTATGTGGGATACCTGAAATCAACGGCTACAGCTATACTATTCAAAACAAAGGATGTACAACCCTAAACACAGGAGATTCTCTTTACTTTCACCTGGATACTGGAGATGAAATAATCACATTTAGAAGGGCATTGTTTTTTGATTTTGAACCTAACGTATATCAAGGTTCCTACTCTCCTATCGATCCACCTTTAATTGGAGATTTTAAAAATTTTAATGTAAGCTTAGAATTTTCAGGAGATCTAAACGAATCCAATAATCATGACGAGGGAGAAATAAGTTATACTCAAATCATAGAAAACGGCTATTTTGAAAGCTTCACTCCCGAGGTAGAAGATCAATATTTTTACACAGAAAGTAATTTGTATTATGGAGTTGACTCTATTGTCGAATATCAGGGAGATTATGTTTTGGCATTTACAGGCCAAAGACAAAGTGCTAGTTATGTAGATTGCTCAGAAATTGAGGACTTTTTCGACTCGTACTACTATCGTTCTGTTTTAAGGTATTGCGTTGATACGGAAGGTATGGATGAACCAATATTTAGTTTTGATCTCACTCAATTGTACAATGATGAGTTTTTTCAAAATATTGCTAACCTCGACCATAGAAGCATCGTGCAAATTGTGACGGATTCGATTAGCTCTGAACATTTTTATGCTCAGGATGAAGGAAAATCAATTAACCGTCAGCTTAAATTAACTAAAGATTATGTTGGCCCCTTAGAGGTTAGGATCATTACACTGAGCGGTGAAGCCAATCCTTTTTTTGAAGGAGACATAACAAGGTCGGATGCTGCTATAATTGATAATGTGAGACTTTTTGACCAAACTGAAGAAGATATCAAATTTGGGAATGAAAATTACATTGTCTTCCCTAATCCAAGCTCAGATTTTATTACAATACAAAGTAAATCTACCAGTGATCAGTTTGATATATTGATTTTTGATGAGCTGGGCAGAATAGTAAAAGAAAGTAGCAAAGAACAATTTATTTCAACATTAGATGTTTCTAATTTACCTTCTGGTGTATATTTTCTAAATGTTTTAATTGGATCTGAAACGACTTTTCAGAAAAAAGTAGTGGTCACACATTAAATATTGTATTCGAAAATCGTTTTTGAAAAGATGTTTAGGAAAATCGGCTTGTTGTCACTCTTTAATATTCTCAGCTTTTATTGCGTAGCGATGACTTGCGTCAATTGCAATGAGCCCATCCTTCAAAATTTTAATAATATCACTACAGAAAGTGTGGATATTAATTTTATAGACTTCAATGCTTCATCTGTTTTAGGTTGGCAGATCGAATTAATTCCAAAAGGTCAATCTCCATCAGGAACCCCAACCACAGATACTATTTTTACCCAGTCACATACTTACATAGGATTGGAGGCGGCGACTGAATACCAAGTATACATTAGATCTGTTTGTCAAAAAGGAAACAGTCAATGGAACGGTCCTTATCAGTTTTATACCCATTTTTTAAACGGACAAGCTTGTGGCTTAAACATTGAGATTGAAGATGAAGACTGTTCTAATTTCTTCGTTGATGTTCAAAATATATCCGAAGACGAATTGGGCACAAATATCTACATTGAAGAAGTCAACCTTATTTTAAGTCATACTTGGCCAACCGATTTAAAAATCGAATTACATTCACCGAATGGTGTAGCAGTACTCCTTTCAGCCAATCATGGAACAAATTCTGACCATTATGGTGACCCTAATTCTACAAACTGTGAAACATTCGCTTCTTTCAACAATCAGGCTTGTCTAGGCATCGAAGAAATATCGCCACCGTTTATAGGAACCTTCAAGCCAGAAGGAGACATAAATAATTTTCTCGATGGATCTGATCCAAATGGTGTTTGGACGCTGGAAATTTGTGATCTGGCCAAAGAACATATAGGTTTTTTAAATTTTATCGAAATCAAATTTAGTCAAGATGTTTGTCCGATCCCGTCTGAAGTGGTCGTCAAAAACATCAATGCAAGCAATATCCAGCTTCAGTGGAATCCACCTTTTAATTGTGATTTATTAGAGATTGCTTGGGGTCCAGAAGGGATCGATCCTACTTTGGCAAATGTTTCTTTTCCTCCATGCCAAAACGGTTTGTTTACCATCAACAATCTTAATCCGGGAACTTCATATGACATCTATGTAAAATCCAAATGCAATTTTGGCGATTCTCCTTTTTCTTGTCCAATCCAAATCACCACTGCTTGTACGACCTTAACCGCTCGAGAAAATTTCGATTCACAAAATTTGTGCAGCACAAGTTGCATTGACGCATGTCATCTAAATGGTTCATGGCAAAACACAAGTGAAGATGACCATGATTGGATTGTCAATAAAAATCAGACGCCAAGTTCTTTTACAGGTCCAGAAAATGAAGAAGGTTTTTTTGGTAATTACGTTTATATTGAAAACGCGCCTAGCATTTGTAATTTGGGTGCAAAAGCGGAATTAATTTCTGATTGCATTAATATCATTTCTGATCCTACAGCCTGCGTAGACATGCAGTTTCTTTATCATATGTTTGGCTTAGAAACTAACAAGCTAAGCTTGCAACTATCTCAAGATGACGGATTGACCTGGATCATCCTCTTTGAAAAAACCGGTAACCAAGGCAATCTGTGGCATCAAGAACAAATCGACCTCAGTGCTTATAATGGCCAACAAGTTAAGCTTAAATTCCTTGCTGTTTCAGGTGGTACCGAAGGTGACATTGCGATAGATCACATTGAGTTTTTTGGCAGTGAGTTTTTGGGTGATGGTACTAGCTATTATATTGATCTGGACGGTGATGGTTTCGGTGGTTCAGATACTCAGGTTTATTGTGGTGCTCCAATTATTGGACTTTCTCTTGTCTCAGGAGATTGCGATGATAATAATCCAACTGTTTATCCGGGAGCCAACGAAATTCCATGTAATCTTATAGACGAAAATTGCAACGGAAATTTTGATGATTCGACCCAAACTAACCCCGCTAATTATACAATAGCGTTTATTGAACATGAAACTTGTGCTGGCTTTAATAATGGCCAAATAGAAATAAGTGTTTTTAACGGGACCAGCCCTTATGATGTTTGTTGGAACAATGGTATGAAAGGTGCAAGTATTTCTGACTTATCAGAAGGTGTTTATTTTGCCACAATAACGGATGCCACTGGTTGTAAAATTCAAACAGATTTCATTGAAGTAGATGTCGAAAATTCAATTCAATTCTTCACTTCTCAGCTTCTTGATCCTAGTTGCTTTGGCATTGATGATGGATCCATAGCGGTTAGTGTAAATGGTGGTACACCACCCTATAGTTTTAATTGGGACGAAGTACTTTTTGACTCCGTAGCAAGCAATCTTTCGAGTGGAGCGCACTATCTTACGATAACCGATAGTCAGGGTTGTTTTGTCGAAAGTGAGGCATTTATTTTAAACGCTCCAAATGCGATCAATGCAGGCGTCCAATTTAAAACCGATGTTGAATGTCATGGTGATTCTACCGGTTCTATACAAATTGGTATAATTCAAGGAGATGGACCATTTGAATTTGTCTGGCAACATGGACCTAGTAGCTCATTTGTTGAAGAT
>JAHDHU010000080.1 GCA_020631135.1 Saprospiraceae bacterium
ATACCATCAAAAAATATGTGGTAGAAGCTTTGAATGACAGTGGACACATATCAGTTATTGTTTTTTCACTTTTGATTGGTGGCATGGTGGCCATCATTTCTAAAAATGGTGGTATGACAGGTGTTGTCAATAAGTTATCTAAATATGCGAAGTCTCCTAGATCAACACAGTTTATAACTTGGTTACTTGGGATTGCTATATTTTTTGATGACTATGCCAATACCTTGATCGTTGGAAATACGATGAGGTCTGTATCTGACAAGTTTAAAATCTCGAGAGAAAAGCTCGCTTATATTGTCGATAGTACCGCTGCTCCAGTAGCTGCTGTGGCGTTTATAACCACATGGATAGGTGCAGAACTGGGTTATATTGACGATGGCTTGAGCCAACTGAGCCTAGATCAAAATTTAAGTGCATATGGAGTATTTATAAGTTCACTCAAATACTCCTTTTATCCTTTGCTCACCTTGTCTTTCGTGTTTATCCTGATTTATCAAAAAAGAGATTTTGGAGGAATGCTAAAAGCAGAAAAAAGAGCTTTTTTGACAGGTCAAGTTTCACCCGCTAAGACGGAAAAAGAAGACGAACCAGACATGGAGGATCTGAGTCCTGTCAAGGACGCCCCCATCAGGTGGTACAATGCGGCAATTCCAGTTTTGGCTGTGATCCTCTGTACAATTTATGGCTTGATTAATACCGGTATGAACAGCATTTACGGAGAACTCATTGAAGTCAAACCACAAACAAGGAACAGTTTATCTAGTGTTTGGAACCAAATGGATGTTTTAGGTCATGAAACGATTCTCAACAAATTGGGTGCTTTGATTGGAGCTTCTGATTCTTATGTCGCTTTACTTTGGGCTTCAGGACTTGGTGTAGCGATCGCTGTGATAATGACGTTGAGTCAAAAGATCATGAATCTCTTTGACACGATGCATTGGTTGACAACCGGTTTTAAAACCATGCTTCCAGCCATTATCATTTTGACCCTTGCCTGGTCTTTGACTATTACAACCTCTGAGTTACACACTGCGGATTTTTTAAGTTCCAGTCTTGAGAATGCCATCAACCCTTATCTCATGCCCATGATTGTTTTTATTTTGGCTGCATTGATTGCATTTTCAACAGGCTCCAGTTGGTCAACGATGGCTATATTATATCCCATTGTTATCCCTACCACAGTGGCGATTTGTCAAGCCAACGGCCTAGAATCAGGAATCACACTAGAACTCCTGTTTAATTGTATCGCTACCGTCTTAGGTGCATCTGTTTTGGGAGATCATTGTTCGCCTATTTCCGATACAACCATTTTAAGTTCGCTAGCATCTGATTGTAATCACATAGATCATGTAAAAACACAAATGCCTTATGCCTTATTGGTCGGAATTGTCAGTTTAATCTGTTGTGGCTTATCGACATTTTTAGGAGGAGGATGGCTTATTTCATTGTTACTAATAATTGGCTCGTTGGTTGCACTATTTTTCATATTAAAAACAATAGGAACTGAGAGCAGGAAAGCTTAATATTAGTAAAAAATGTAATCTAATTTATTTTAATTTTATTGCTCGAATTAATATTTAATTAACTTCTGTTTTCGTTAAATGTTATAATAAAAGACTTTTGCTATGATGATGAATTCTATAACGGCCTCGCTTGAACAAGAACACAAAGAGAAGAGCGCAAAAATCTCAATAGGTATTCATTTACTTATTTTATTATTAGCCTGGTTACTGGTACTACCACAAAGTCCGAAAGAACCAGAAAAGAAAGACTTTGCGGTCACAGTCGAATTTATAGATTTTAAGGAAAGTTCTTTAAGCAAATATGCACATGATGAGCCAGGTAAAACTCGACCCAAAACAGAAGAAGTCAAAAAAGTAGAACCTGTCAAAGTCGAAAAAATTGACCCGGTGGTCAAACCTCCTGTAGAAATACCGAAACCTGAGCCTGTGATCGAACCTCAAGTTGTTGATCCTATTGTGAGTGAAATTTTAGAAGAAGACAGTGAACTAGAGGCCATCGAAGAAGAAATAGAAGTGGAAGATCCAGAACCAGAGGTTGTAGAACCTGAGCCAGAATTAGAACCTGAAGAAGAATTGGTTGAGGAAGTAATCGAGGAAGAAGTGGCAGAAGAAATGGTAGAAGAACCTTCAGCTCCAGTTAGTGAAGAAGCTTCTGAATCCGAAGATGCACCGTCTACCCCATCTAGTCTTGAAGGTGAAGAAGGGGGAACTGGAAAATCTGACAATGGTGACGGAGCTGGTGCAAGTAGTGGAAATGATGGTGATGAAGGTATGGGCGATGAAGGAGCTGGAACTGGAGAATATGATGGATCAGGAAATGGAGTTTTTGGTAGAAGAGTGATTTATAGAAACTTAAAAGGTATATATTCTCTTGGTGATGAATTGCAATCAGGAAAAGTAGTAATCTACATTTGTATAAACCCTATGGGTATTCCCACTTACGTGGAAATTAATGAGGATGAAACTACCGTTTCTAGCAACCGAGTATTAAAGAAATATGCCGAAGCAGCCAAAGGATATAAATATGAAAAAGATCCTTCAGCTCCTGATGAGCAATGTGGAAGATTGGTTTTCAATATCGATCGAGACGAAGACAAGAAAAATGCTTTTGTGGCTTCCGCAAAAAATGACATTCGAAAAGCTAAAGCCGAAGGGGGCATTGAGTTAGATCGATTCAAAAGAAAGTATAATGGTTTTACACCTGACCAAATAAAAAGACTCACAAAAGAACAATGGAAAAAGTTCTTTAAGAAAAAATAAAAAAAAGGAGATGTTGATTTCATCTCCTTTTTTTATTCCTTGCCGACAACTTAAAATGAAAAAAGTCATCCTTTTAATTATTTTCGTTTCGAGCTTTTTTACAAAAGACATTTATGCCCAACATGACTTAACCGAATTGACTTATAAAGAAGAACCCAAAAATGTAAGATTTTACCCCTCAACAATCCACAATAGACCAATCATTAAAAAAGATTATTCTCCTGTTTTGGAATATGGCAAAAAAAATGGTAGGCCCAAAAGAGATTAATATAAATTTCAAATCTGTATAAATAGAAGAGGTAAGATTAGTAATTCGAAATTTATCCAAGACGGATCAATAGTTGAGCATCCTGAGTTTCTTCCGCTGTTCTTTAGGACACTTAAAAACTTTAGATTTCCAAAAAAAAGAAGCTCTACAAAACATGAATGCGGAATATATGAATATTACTTTCCCGAAAAGCTACCAAAATAAAAACGATTACCTATTTTCTACGTTTTTTCTTCTTCTCTTTCGCTTTCTCTCCCATGATGTTCTTACCCGAACCATCATTGAAAACAGGCTGAGGCCTCGGAGCTTCATCTGAAACTTCATTATAAATTTTAGGCACATAATTCCAAGTGCCTTCTTCAAACTTATAACCTACCAAGCTACCATCAGAAAGGTGTGTGGCCCCTTGACCAGGCATAGTCCCTATCCTCGGTATCAGGTGATCATGGACGATCAAATCCAAACCTGGGTGATAATTTAAGGTTACATTGGAATCAGCAGAATACTTAATTACCAATCGCTGCATGACTTCATCTCTCTGCCCTTCTATTTTTTTGACAAATATTTCTTCTCCAAAACTTATCGAACCATCCTCTTGAAAGCTCAAAACATCCGCGACTTTTCTTTTATCGTATTCAGAGTACCCATCATAACCGAAAAGAATATACTTTGTTTGTCCGTCAATTTGAGTTTCATGGATATTGTAATACAAAGCGCCAAACCAATTATCCTTATCCAAAGACATATAGACAACATCATCATCCAATTCTTTATTAACATTTTTCAAATTGATAACTGCACCATTCTCTTTTTGAATTAAACCAAAAGACTCAAATTGATTTAAATCGGTTTGCACTTGATAAGTCATAATTCTAAAACTAGAGTCAGCTGGATAAAGCTTAGACATCCAAGCTATATCTATAAATTCATCATTAAAGGAGTTTGCCTTATTTAATCTTTTCTTTAATAACGAATGATATTGGGTTGCCGCAAAACTCCTGTGTTCTGATACAGTAGCATTGATCATAACATCCCCATAAAAATTAAGTGGATTTTCTTGTGCAGAACTTTGAGTAGCAACTCCTGCAAAAATTAAAAACAGTAATAATCGCATAATTATGTGAGTTAACACTGATAGAACGACGACGGACAAATCAAAATTGTTAACACTTTTATTCTAGGCAGCGCAGCATTGGAGGAGAGATTCGTAATCAGGTCGATCACTGGCTGATTTGTGAATGTACTTATCTCTAATCTGACCAGCTTTAATTAGGAAAATTCCTGGCATTTGAAATCCATCTCCTACTTGTTTTAAAGTTGGCAAAGTACCTTTTGCAGCAAGTTCAAATCCGCGAATAATTGTTTGCAAACCAAAAAGTTGAGAAAAATTACCTTTAGCCAAACCAAATCTTTCATACCAAACGCAGTTAGGATCTGCGATAGTTTCAATATCTAAAAGATTGAATTGAGAAAGGTACTTATCTCCTTCTTCTTTTGTTGAAGGATGCACCAAAATGATCTTAGTGCCTTCATTTTCCCAATTCAATCGTTGTGCTGAAATGTCTTTCAAAGCTTCTCGACAAAAAACACAGCCAAAGTGTCTTAAAAACACCATCATTACCGTATGGTTCTGTGAAAATTCTATAACTGAATTTCCATTATCCGTGACCAAACTACCAAGTATATTTTTATCGAGCATTTCTAAATATTTATACCAACTTCATTTTTTTAAATGAATCGATTACCTTTTTAACAGCATCCTTTGATTTTAACAATGCTTTTTGCTCTGTTTTGTTCAAATCAAGTTTAATGATTTTGGTAATTCCATCTTTTCCTAATTGAACTGGCACCCCTAAGTACATATTTTTAATTCCGTATTGTCCTTTTAGGTATGCACAACAAGGGAAAATTCTGTTTTCATCTTTAACGATAGATTCTACCATTTGAGCAGCTGCTGCACCAGGAGCGTACCAAGCAGATGTTCCCATCAACTTTACCAACTCACCACCTCCTTTCTTTGTTCTTTCCACTATGGCATTCAACTTCTTACGATCGATCAATTCGGTAACCGGGATACCTGCAACTGTTGTATATCTTGGAAGTGGAACCATAGTATCTCCATGACCTCCCATCAAAACTGCTTGTATATCTTTTGGAGATACTTTCAAAGCAGTGGCTAAAAAAGCTCTATATCTTGCGGTATCCAAAATACCAGCCATACCAAAAACTCTCGAATCTGGTAATCCTGCAGCTTTGAAACAAGCATAGGTCATTACATCTAAAGGATTCGAAACGATAATGAAAATTGGGTTTTTGGAATGTTCCTTAATCGACTTAGTAACACTTACAACGATCTTTGCATTTGTGGAAATTAGATCGTCTCTACTCATTCCAGGTTTTCTCGGAATACCGGCAGTTATAACAACAATATCAGAACCTGCGGTGTCTTTGTAATTATCCGTGCCTTTTAATTGAGTGCTATAATAGTCAATTGGAGCTTGTTGCCAGGAATCGAGCGCTTTACCTTTGGCAAAGTTGCCTCGAATATCCAATAAAACTACTTCTTTAACGATGTCTTTGTGAGCAAGTACATTGGCTACAGTAGCCCCAACATTACCAGCTCCTACTACGGTTACTTTCATTTTTATCTATTACTACTTATTACGAAAAAATTTAATTTATAAATTGCTACAAATGTAGACATTTCTATTTATCCTTTCGGATTATTAATGCTGCATTCGCGAATGCGATAACTGATAATATATGTTATTTTTATGCACAAATTCCCAGACCAATTTCGATTTCTAGAATGTTATTGTCCGTTGGATTAACATTCTCTTGTAAACGGGATTGTAACTTTAAATAAAATTATAAAGTAGAAATGAAGACAAGTAAATTGATGTTTTTTGGACTTTTCGTTTTTATGGCCTCAGTTGTCAACGGTCAGCATTGGTGTGGCACAGAACACACAGAAGAATTTATGCAGAGATTGGAGGCGAATGTAAAATTTGCCAATAACAATCTTCACTTAGTAAGAAAAATGGATTTTGATTTCGTCCCCATTAAATTTCACCTAGTTGCTAATGATGATGGAATTGGTAGAATGTCCGAAGAAAATGTACTCCTACAACTTTGTCGACTAAACATTATGTACGAAGAAATTGGTCTTCAATTTTATGTCAATGAAGGTTTTAATTATGTTGATGATTCAGCAATTTTCAGTCCTTCTGGAGACTCTCAAGTAAATACAGCACAAGCGAGAATGAATGCAGTTGCAGGAGATTTTGAGGGTAACCTAAACATATTTATCACTAATGGTACTGGAACCGATGGTGTAGCGGGTTATTATTCTCCCTTTTATGATTTCGTAGTTATAGACAAAGCCAATTTGCTCGAAGAAAATAGCAGTACAATTGGACACGAAGTTGGACACCACTTCACCTTATCACATCCTCATTATGGATGGGAAGATGAGCCCTATACTCCAGAGCAATATGGAGAACAAGTAAATATTACACAAATAGGTTCTTCACAATCTCCGCTTGTACCTGTTGAAGTGATGAATGATCCAAATTGCAATACAACTGGAGATAGAATTTGTGATACTCCTCCTGATTACGGATTTACCCAGAACGGTGGAGGTCCTTTCACTTGTTCGAACCCCTGGGAAGGTTTTGTGAAGGATAGAAATGGGGTTTTAATTGAAACATTTTCCGATCTAGTGATGGGTTATAATTCTTGTGATGTAATTCAATTTACACAAGGTCAAATCGACGCTGTAAACGCAGATTATATAAATAGAGTAAATGATAACCAAAACGCTCAGAGGTATTTAATCTCAGGATACATTCCTGACACACTACCAATTTTTGCTTTACCGGATCTAAATTATCCAGGAATTGCAGAAACTGTAGAAACATTTAATGCCATTCTTTTTGACTGGGAAGCTGTAGATAATGCCCACTCTTACATTTTAATTTTAGGTGGAGCCACAGAACAAAGGATTCAAACGACGGACACAGAGTACTTTGTTGGCAATTTAGAGCCAAATCAAACATACACTTGGAAAGTGGTCCCAGTAAACGAAGTAGGTTATTGCTTACAAGCAGACGTTAATAATTTATTTTTTACGGGTGATTCGACTTCTTCTACCGAAGACGTTGAAGGTGTAAACGCTTTTTCCGTTTTCCCTAATCCTTCAATGAATGCAGATGAACTTTCTGTTTCATTCGATCTTGAGAGTCAAATGAAATTAGATATTCAACTAATTTCTTCTGACGGTAAATTGGCGATAAGCGAAACAAATAATATTTTCAATGCAGGATCTAGCACAAAAAAGATTGACATCTCAGAGCTTAGTCCTGGAATATATTTTGTGAACCTTATTGGAGAGAAAGGAATGATGACTAAAAGAATAGTTATTCACAACTAAAGATTTAATTCCAATTTAAAAAACCCTGTTCTTGAGAGCTTTCATTTGATTCCGAGAACAGGGTTTTTTTATTGTTTCCATTTTGTACTTTTGAGGCATCTAACATATATCGTATAATATAATATGAATCTACACGAATATCAAGGTAAAGAATTACTCGCATCCTACGGAGTTAAAATACAGAGAGGTATTGTCATTCATTCAAAAGAAGAAGCTGTTGAGGCCTTTAGAAAATTGAAAGAAGATACTGGTACTGATTTTTGCGTTGTCAAAGCTCAAATTCACGCAGGTGGCAGAGGTAAAGGTGGCGGAGTAAAATTAGCCAAAAATGAAGCTGAACTTCAAGAACATGTAAACAGTATTCTTGGCATGATGTTAAAAACACCACAAACGCCAGGAGGGGTTGATGGACCTGGTAAGTTGGTACGAAAAGTATTGATAGCTGAAGACAGTTTTCAACCAACTTTTGATTCTTGTAAAGAATTCTACATATCCATCATGATGGATAGACAAAAGAAGCAAAATGTAATTATTTATTCTACAGAAGGAGGAATGAATATAGAAGAAGTTGCAGAGGAAACTCCACATTTAGTTCATAAAGAATACATCGATCCTCATTTAGGCCTACAAGGTTTTCAAGCCCGGAAAATTGGGTATAATCTTGGTTTATCTGGAGCCGCTTTTAAAGACATGGTTAAATTTATCATGAATCTCTATAAAGCATTTTTAGGATCGGATGCATCGCTTTTTGAAATCAACCCGTGTATCAAATCTGGCAATGACGAAATTATTGCAATTGATGCCAAAGTTTCTATTGATGACAATGCCCTTATGAGACATCCAAATTTAGCGAACTTAAGAGATACTGATGAAGAAGACCCAACTGAGGTAGAAGCTGGATCGTATGGTCTTAATTATGTAAATCTAGATGGAAATGTAGGCTGCATGGTAAATGGTGCCGGACTTGCGATGGCTACAATGGATATCATCAAACTATCAGGAGGATCGCCAGCAAACTTTTTAGATGTTGGGGGTACAGCAGACGCTGAACGTGTTGAGAAAGCCTTCAGAATTATCCTAAGAGATCCTAATGTAAAAGCAATCCTAATCAACATTTTTGGAGGAATCGTAAGATGTGATCGTGTAGCCAATGGTGTTGTAGAAGCTTATAAAAACATAGGTGATATAAATGTGCCAATCATTGTCCGACTTCAAGGAACAAATGCTGATATCGCCAAAGACATTATCGACAAAAGTGGATTAGAGGTTCATTCTGCAATCCTCTTAAAAGAAGCTGCTGAAAAAGTAAAGGAGTTAATTGAAGCTTAATCAAAAAGCATAAATAAACAAAAGCCCTTTCTCCTATTGGATGAAAGGGCTTTATTTTTAATCTATGGATGCATATTCTCTATATGAACTAAATGAATATATAAAAAGAGTCATTGCATTAAACTTTTCTGAATCTGTTTGGATAAAAGGAGAAATCTCACAAATAAAACATTCTAGAGGGCAAATCTATCTCGACCTAGTTGAGAAAGATGAAAAATCAGATCAAATCATTGCCCAAGCCTCCGGAATAATTTGGTACAATAGCTATTTATTCATAAAAAAGAAATTGGGCGAACTAACGGATGTTATTCTTCAAGATGGTTGCGATGTTAGTTTAAAAGTGAGCATCAGTTTTCATGAAAGATATGGTTTAAAGCTAAATATCGAAGATGTCGATCCAAGTTATACGCTTGGGCAAATAGAATTAAATCGACAAAAAATAATTGAGCGCCTCGACAAAGAAGGGATGTTGCATTTGAATAAGCAACACGAACTTTCAACTGTATTACAAAATATCGCTGTAATTTCAAGCGCTACCTCTGCAGGTTACAAAGACTTCATGGCTCAACTGGAAGAAAATCCATACGGCTACAAATTTAATATTCAATTATTTAATGTTGCGGTTCAAGGTAGATCCGTGAGTAAAGAGATTTGCGAAGCTTTGAAGACAATAGATCAAATGAATTTTGATACAGCAGTCCTCATCAGAGGTGGAGGCTCAAAAATAGATCTATCAGGATTCGACGATTTCAATATTGGAGCAAGAATTTCGAAATCTAACATACCAATTATCTCTGGCATTGGTCACGAAATCGACAATACTGTAACTGATATAGTTGCACATACCAACCTTAAAACTCCAACTGCAGTTGCAGATTTCTTGATAGAGCATAACCTATTTTTCGAATCTGAATTGATCGAACTCGGAAATGAAGTATTCAACCTTACCAATTACAAACTCAACGAGGCAAATCTTGAACTAAATAATATATCTCAGCTAATCGAAATTCTCCCTCAAGAGAAAATTTTATCAGAATATAATCGATTGAACAACATTTCTGAACAACTAAATATCAGCGTAGATTTCAAGTTAAAAGCATTTCAAACAGAGCTTATTAACACGGAAAAATTGATAGCCAGTTACGGTCTGGATAAAATTTTAAAAAGAGGTTTCAGCCTTATAAAACGAAAAGAAAAATATTTGACAAGCAGTAAGGAATTAAAGAATAAAGATGAAATCGAAATCGTATTATTCGACGGAACTAAAAAAGCCATAATCAATGACTAAGAAAAAAACATACGAATCTTCCCTACTAAAACTGAGGGAAATTGTTGAAATCATTCAGTCTGATGACATCTCGATCGATGATTTAGGCAAAAATGTAAAACTTGCAGAAGAACTTTTGGCCGAATGTAAAGCCAAATTAAGAGGAATAGAAAGTGAAATAAATTCTATTAAGAATCCAAAGAACTAGGTCCAAACTTCTTTTTTATAAAAGAAATGAGTGCACCTACCTTCCCTCCACTCAACTTCGAATCATTCATCGCTTTTGTGGTCAAATAGACACAAACTGGCATTAAAATCAAACATGGCAACCATGCAGCTACGATCGGATGAATGCTTTCTGACTTGATTAGCTTTTGACCAAAAATGACCATGATCATAAAAAGCATATAAAATACGATAGCAAAAAGTAAAGGGTAACCATAACCACCTTTTCTTATGATCGATCCCAGAGGAGCACCTATAAATAAAAAGAGAATACATACTAAAGCCCAACTATAGGCCTCATGTAATTTGTACTGATAGCGATCTTTCTCTCTTTCATAAGCCCGCAAACTTGCCTTGGATCGCTTCGCTTTATCTTTGACGAATGTGACTCTTGGCTGAACTCGTTTGAGCAATTTTAAATGATCATCTGGATCAAGAGTTTCTAATAACTCGCTAGCTTTTGCTGGATCTAAATCTTCCACAGATCGAGCTCTTCTCTTATTCAAAAGCACATCACGATCTTTTTTATTCACCTTTCCCTTAGCCTTAATATTATTAGTTTTTGAATGTGAAAGTTTGGGAGATTCTATCTTTTTAGAATCGACAACTTTTTGGTTTCTTTCACTTTCATCTTTTTTTGATCGTTGTTTTTCTTCTACCAATTTTGCATAACGCTCATTTTGGTTTTTGATTTGACGATCATTTCCAGAAAACATATGAGTCGTTTCCAATTTTCTGAGAATCTTTTTTTCAATGGAATCTATTCCTTGAAATAATTGAACAGAATTAAGTAAGTCAAATTTATTTCGATTTAATTCGAATAAATTTTCATTGAAAGAAAAACCACTCATTTCAAAAACCTTAGTCCACTTTTCAAAATCCGTCCTCATAAATTGATAAGAACTGGTTTTCGAACTCTTCTT
>JAHDHU010000081.1 GCA_020631135.1 Saprospiraceae bacterium
TTTCTTTACCTAGACTCTTACCTATCTTAAAATTTAAACTATGAAATGGATTTTAAGTTTTTTGATGGGATTCACTTTCCTAGTATCCACCAACGCGCAAGAATATTCTGTAAGTGGTTACATCAAAGATGGCAACAATGGTGAAACACTAATTGGGGCAACCGCATTTATCCCAGAATTGGGAAAAGGAATAACAAGCAACGAATATGGTTTTTACTCTCTAACCTTGGAGGCAGGAAATTATTCGATTGAATTTAGTTATCTAGGCTTCGATACTGAAAAAAGAGAAATAAATCTCAATCAGAACATTCAATTAGATATTGAACTCGGATTAAATGCAAATGAATTGGAAGAGATCGTAGTGACGGCAGAAGCTGAAGATAACAATGTCACTGATGTGCAAATGAGTGTAGAAAAATTGGATATCCAAACCATTAAGAGCATGCCAGCTCTATTGGGTGAAGTAGAAATCATCCGATCATTGCAATTATTACCAGGTGTTACAAGTGTTGGAGAAGGGGCAACAGGTTTTAACGTTCGGGGAGGAAGTATTGATCAAAACTTGGTTTTACTTGATGAAGCCCCAGTCTATAATTCTTCGCATTTATTTGGTTTCTTCTCAGTTTTTAATCCAGATGCAGTCAAGGATGTGAAATTATACAAAGGTGGTATACCGGCGAGATATGGTGGGAGATTGGCTTCTATACTTGATGTGAGAATGAAAGAAGGAAACAATAAAAATTTGGAGGTCAATGGAGGAATTGGTTTAATCTTCAGTCGATTATCGGTAGAAGCTCCGCTCATAAAAGATAAGGCGTCGTTTATAGTAGCTGCTCGTCGATCATATATCGATGTTTTGGCAGGACCATTTTTAAATGAAGATTTTGATGATACGGTTCTCAACTTTTATGACCTAACCTTAAAAAGTAATTACAACATCAATGAACGCAATCGCATCTTTCTATCTGGTTATTTTGGGAGAGACAATTTTGGCTTCGGTAATGCCGCTGGATTCAATTGGGGAAACAGTACAGGTACTTTGAGATGGAATCACCTTTTTAGTCAAAAGTTGTTTAGTAACATTACCCTATTTTATAGTGATTACGATTACAAGATTGCATTTGGGGATGATGCAGTAAATCGATTTGATTGGAAAGCAAGTATCGAAAATGTAAGTATCAAACCTGAGCTCACTTACTTTTTTAATCCAAATAACATAATCAGATTCGGAGGGCAGGCAATTGTATATACATTTAAACCAGGTGCTGCTGTCGGAGTGAGTGAAGGTGAAATTTCAGACATAAGTTTAGATAATAAATATGCAATCGAAAGTGGCGTCTATGTTGAGAATGAACAAAACTTCGATAGTGGTTTAAAATTAAACTATGGTCTGCGCTTGTCAGCTTTCAATTACACAGGAAAAGGTAGATCATATACATTCGAAGACACTGAACCGGGACAAAGAAAAATTCCTACAGGTTTTGAAGACTTTGATCAATGGGAATCAATTCAAAAGTACGCAAGACTAGAACCAAGATTATCAGTAACCTACCCTTTAAGCTCAGAGTCTTCATTAAAAGCAAGCTATAATCGAACTGCTCAATATATCCACTTAATTTCAAATACCACTGCTTCTACTCCAGTGGATGTTTGGGCACCTAGTTCGGCCAATATCAGACCTTCGATGGCAGATCAAGTGGCATTAGGATATTTTCAAAATTTCAAAGAAAATACATATGAACTAAGTACCGAAATTTATTACAAAAACATGAGTGATCTGGTCGATTATGTTGACAATGCGGATCTTCTACTCAATGAATTTCTTGAAGGTGATTTGGCAGCTGGAAAAGGACGAGCATATGGTTTGGAAGTTCAGCTGAAAAAGAAAAAAGGACAATACTCTGGGTGGATGAGTTATACCTTATCACGGTCAGAAAGATTGGTCGAAGGAATTAATAATGACGATTGGTACGCAGCGAGATTTGATCAAACGCACAATTTTAGTTTGACCAATTTTTATGATCTAAATGATAGATGGGAATTTAGTGCAAACTTTGTTTACCTAACAGGAACCCCAGCTACTTTTCCGACAAGTAGATATGAAATTAGCGAATACATAGTGCCTCATAATTCTGAAAATACTCGTAACAATCTTAGGATACCGGCCTATCATAGATTGGACCTTTCTGCTACCTTAAAAGGAAAGAAAAAATCCAATAAAGATAAATGGGTAGGTGATTGGGTATTTTCAGTATATAATGTTTATAGCAAAAGAAATCCTTTCGCAATTTTCTTTAAGCAAGCAGACGCTGAAAACTTTATCCAAGGCGGAGTGATCCCAACCGAAGCCCAGCGACTCTCAGTCGTTGGCAATTTTATTCCATCAGTTTCTTACAACTTTAAATTTCAATAAAATGAATTGTAAAAAAATAATTTTTCTTTTTGGCTTAGCGATGATCTTAATTAGTTGTCAAGAAACCATCCAACTGGATGCGCCAGAAGGAGAATCACGAATTGTGGTTGAAGCTTGGTTAGATGATCAACTTCAAGAACAAACCATCAGAATTACTGAAACCCTACCCTATTTCCAAAACGAATTTGCGCCAGGATTGACAGGTGCAAATGTTGTGATTAATTCAAGTTCAGGGAAAGTATTGAATTTTACGGATCAAGGAAATGGAGATTACACCTATGATGCAACTTCAGAGTCAATTGGTAGTGTTGGGGATATTTTCAATCTACAAATTGATGTCAAAGGAAAATCTATTTCTTCAAGCTCTACTTTAAACCCTGTACCTCCTATAGACAGTATCGTACAGGAATACCGAGATGACTCTTTTGGTGAAGGAATTTATTGTAATTTCTTTTCTCGTGATTTACTCGGACTTGGAGATGTCTACTGGATAAAGACTTATCAGAATGATCAATTCTTGGCCCGACCTCTTGAAATAAATTTGGCCTTTGATGCTGGTTTTGCCGCGGGATCTGAAGTTGATAATTTGATATTTATACCACCCATTCGGGAAGCAATGAATCCAATCCAAGACTCTTTAGGCACAAGTCCTTGGAAAGTGGGAGATAAATGCCGTGTGGAAATTCATTCACTCAACTTAGACGGATTCTTCTTTATGGAGGCTGTTCGAACGCAACTTCAAAATAGTTTAAATACAATTTTTGCAGAACCAATCACAAATTCCAAAGGCAACCTTGTCAACAATTCTGATGATGAAGAAATTTTGGGAATCTTTAATGTTGCATCGATTAGTGCATTGGAAGTTGTTATTGAATAAACATTCACGAAAGTGAAAAAATAAAAAAAGGAGCCCTAAATCAGGCTCCTTTTTATCGGGATTTTAAATTTTAATAAATCTCTTGGTATGTCTGGTGTCATCCGAAACAATTGAAATCAAATAGGTTCCGGGTGATAATCCACTCACATTTATTTTTTGAGATTGCCCATTATCGACTACTCTGCCATTGGTAGTTCTAATTTCCCAATCAACATCACCTGATAAATTTAGTAATCGCAGTTCGTCTTGGACTGGATTAGGGGCAAATTCCAATTGGTATTCAGAATAAAAATTTGTTCTGGCGACCACTACTTTGGAGAAGTCGAAATTTCCATCGAAATCTATTTGCTTAATTCTGTAATAATTCGTGCTACCGTTGGGATTTTCATCCACATATTCATACTTAGTTGACGTTGAAGTGGTACCTGATCCAAGCACTGCCCCGATGGATCTAAATTCTTTGCCATCATATGAATGTTGAATTTCAAAAAGTTCATTGTTGATTTCATTTTCTGTAGACCACAGAATGGTATTTTGAGATCTCTCATTTACAGCGGTCACATTTCCCCAAATTACTGGAAGACTAGCAGTTCCGAAGATTGTATATCCACAATAATTGCCACCAGCATTCGGTGCAGACCACGCATGTATCCCTGCCTCAACGGAAGAATCACAAAACATACTAAAGCTTACAGATTCCGAATTAGAACTATTTGTGCTCAAGACGGGCCCTAAGACTGTTGCGCTGGTACCATTACTATTATAAACTGTGTACGACCATTGCCAAGAAGCGTTTCCAGAAGAAAAAGTTGCTGAATAATCAATGGTCACCGAAACCATATTGGTAATTGGATCGCAGGCCCCAACAGCTATTGTTGCTCCCAAAGTAAAATTCGAACATTGAGCGATGATTGAGGAACTAAAAAAGATGCTGAGCACGAAGAAGAGAGAGAGTGTAATGTTTTTAATCATTGTAAGTGGTTTGAATTCTATAATTATTTAAGAAGTAAGATTAATACCAGGTCATAGAATGAATGGCTATGACGTGCTTAATTGACTAAATTCTGGGACCAATGATCTTTTATTCTTAGGATTGTGCAGAACTATTTACAAACTTGAGGCAGCAACTAACATGAATACCAAATTGGATTTAATCAAAATTCTAAACGTTTGATTGAATGGACAATTAGATGAATCTTAAATAAATAAAAAGTAGAGCCAAGAATTTCTTGGCTCAATTTTTCAAAAACCTGTAAATATGATTCTTACAATTCTGTTATTGAATCAAATTTGCATATTGATGATTGATATTAAGGGTGTTAATTGAAATTTGTTGTTCTTCCAATTTATGATGGGTGCGGAAAACATTAGGTCTTTGATTCACTTTTGCAAATGTACCTTGCCATAATTTTCTAATTCCCTTTCGATGCTCAAACCCTTAGATTTTGGGACTAAAAAGTAATCTTTTTAAGATGCTGCCTTAGCCTAGATACTTTAACTAAAAATATTTAGACTCTTCATTAAAGCTTTTTTACTGGATTTACTTACTGGTATCTTTTTTTGATTAATTATTAGATAGTCCTCTTTTGATGAGAAGGATTGAATAGAATGCAGGTTTACAATGTATTGTCGGTGCACCCTTAAAAATAATTTCGGTAAGGTTTCCTTTAACTTGCTTATTGGAGTCCGCGCCACGAAGCACTTACCAGAAGATGTAAAAACATCACAATAGTTTCTTTCCGATTTGACATAAGCTATATCTCTGGTCAACACTTTTTTGTAAACGTCTCCCTGTTTAAAGAAAAAACAATTTTTTGTGATGATTTGATCCTCTGTATTCAAACGTTCCAAGCCGTTCTTTTTTTCCAACTTAGTGTAAGCTTGTTGGATTGCGAGCATTATACTGCTTCGAAGTGTAAATTTTCCAATTGGTTTTGTGAGATATCCGATTAGGTTAGACTCATTTGCTAGGTTAAAACTTGATTCATCAATTCTCGAAGTAATAAATAAAATTGGAATTGACAAGGATTGAATTTTATTGGCCAAGTCTATCCCAGTCAGGTTTCCTTTAAGATCAATATCCATTAAAATTAAATCAGGCTCTTCATCTTGGATTAATTTTAAAGCTGTATTAAAATTATCGGCTCTACCAACGATATAATAATCCAATTCAGTAAGTAAGATTTCGAGGTCCAAAGCAAACGACAAATCATCCTCTACGATAAGTATTTTAACACAATATTCATTTTCCATTTGCTTTTGCATCTTTCGTATTGTTTTATAAATGGCATTCTTGAAATTCGAGGCCCTAATTAAGAATGCCACTAAACTATTTGACCATAAATATGAACATCAAGTTCTCTTCCTAGATGGTAAGGAAATTTCAAAAGTGGTTCCAACATTGATTGTACTCATCGCTTTGATAGAACCTTGATTCAATTCAACCAGTTTTTTTACCAGGTGTAGACCTAAACCAGTTCCCTTTTCACCAATGGTTCCTTCCGTTCTCGGGATATTTTTAAGCTCAAACATTTTTTCAACTTGCATTGGATCCATTCCTATGCCATTGTCACTTACATTAACCATTGAAAAATTCTTTATTTGCTGAGCTTCAATTTTTATTTGGCCTTTTTTCTCAGTGTATTTAATTCCGTTATCCAGCAGGTTTAAAAAAATGGTATTTAGTGCATTACGATCAGCATAGACCATTGATCCAGTGCGGACCTTATTAAGGATTTGGATTTGTTTCTCATTGATCGGTATTTTAAATATAGAAATCGCATCATCTATGACCGAGGAAAGCTCAACTAATTGCGGATTGTAAGGCATACTTTGACGTTGTAACAAAGCCCAGTTTAATAGATTGTCTGTTATCTTATTTAACCCAATAGCATTTTCTTCAATTTGTTGACCAAATTGATTTAATGTATCATATTCTTTTTCCTGAATTAAATAATTCAGTTTTTTCGCCATCCCTCCAAATGAAATCGCTGGTTTTCTCAAGTCATGCCCTATTATTGCGAAAATCAAATCCTTGTAACTGTTGAGTTCTGCAAGTTTAGTATTTTGGTTAGAGATAATTTTATATTGTTCGCGACTTCGATAAAATAGTATGGAACTTATAAAAACAAGCACTATTAAAAAAAGGGACATGATTAAAAGAATCATATTTCTTTTTGTTAAGTGCTGAATCCTCAATTGCTTTTCTTTTGTTTCAAATTCTTCCTTTAAAATATCCATATGGTTGATCCTGTTGATGTTAACCAAGTCCCAAGCCAATTCATTTTTAAGTCTCTCCGATATTAAGGCTTTTTCGTACTCTAGTTTATTTATATGGATTTTCGTTTTTAGTTCTAAGGCTTTGACCTTCATATCAATATTGTCAAATTGTTGGGCTATTTTCCAACTTTCTCTTCCCATCATTTCGGCTTTTTGAAATTCTTCATTTTCGAAGGCTAACATTCCGTAGATAAAAAGTCTTCCTTGTAGAATATTGAGATTAGAGGTTTGATGCATCATTTCAATAAAGCTTGGTCCTTGCAAAGTTTTTAATTTTTTAGTATCCCCAATTTTCAAAGCATATTCAACCATTAAATCATAACATGGGTTATAAAGTCTAGTCAATTGGGAATCTGCATTGATTGAACTCAAAATCTCACTTAATTTATCATAATCAGAATTCAATTCATCCACCGAATGTTTACCTAATTTAAGTTTGTTACCAAAAATCGAGATGAGAGTTTCAAAATATGAGTACCTATGATCCTTACTTTTCATATCTAAATGAGAAAGGGCTTTTCTATAATATTTATCAGCTTCGTAAAAATTTTGCGTAACCCTTTCGATGTTCCCCAGCTTTAGATCAATCTTGTTCAGCATCAAAGAATTACCTTGTAGATTGGCGATTTCATAGCATTTCCGGTAATAATTCATGCCTAGATCATGTTCGTTGTTAAATTCAAGAGATTCAGCTAAGCGATATGTCAAAGGAAGAAGTAGTTTTTCATTCGGATATTCTTCAAGTAAGCTATCCGCTGTCAAAATGGTTTCATGAGATTCTTCATATCCCAAAAGCCAAAATTCGAATTGACTTTTAAGAATCAAAGCTTCAATTCTTTGTGCTGCATTATTACTTAATTGGGATAGTTCAAGTGCCTTTTCAACATGAACTAATCCGGAGTCAGGAAACAATTTACCTAATGCAATCCCAGCATCAAGATTTTTTCGAAAGAGCTTGTCTAGATCTTCTCTTTCAAGGATAGATAAAGAAAGCATATCCTGATCAGATTTTAAACTTAAAGAGTCAGTTTGAGATTGAATCACAAGCGGCGTAAACTGCAAGCATATTAGCAGCGCAATAATTTTGGTCATGGAAATAGCTATAATGATGGTTGAAATTATTGAAATATCTATTGTCAATTCACGGGAACAAATCCCTAAATAGGTTTTTCAGATAAAAAAAATGTTATCATAAACGATTTACTTTTTATAGAAATAATTTTTGAGAAAAAAACTTGTTTTTTTTTTTTAATCCAAATAGTCCCAGATTTTAAGTCACTGGACCAGCATTTATGATCGCATCACTAGTACCAGCTTTGTACTGCTCAAAATTATTCACGAATCTTTCTGCTAAATCTTTAGCCTTAAGATCATAATCCGACTCATTTGGCCAAGTTTGCCGTGGATTTAGCAAAGCATTTGGTACATCTGGGCAACTTAGGGGAATTTGCAAACCAAAAATTGGCATTTCCATATATTCTGCCTTATCAAGCTCACCTTTTAAAGCGGCTTTAATCATCGCTCTCGTATGAGAGAGCTCCATTCTCGAACCGACTCCATACGCTCCTCCAGTCCAACCGGTATTGACCAACCAGACATTGATCAAACCATCACCTACTCTCGAACCGGCATCTAATTTTTTACCCAATAACTCGGCATATTGAGCTGGATGTAAGGGTAAAAATGGCGCTCCAAAACAGGCTGAAAACGTGGCCTGTGGCTCATTGATACCTTCTTCAGTCCCGGCTATCTTCGCGGTATAACCGCTCATAAAATGATACATGGCTTGCTCTCTTGTCAATTTACTAATCGGAGGTAAAACTCCAAAGGCATCGCATGTCAAAAAGAAAACATTTTGTGGTAGCTCTCCTCTTGACTTATACATTATATTATCTATATGATAAATCGGATAACTGACTCTGGTATTTTGAGTGATTTCAGTGTTTTTATAATCTGGAGTGCAACCATCTTCTTGGAATCCAATGTTTTCTAACATAGCACCAAACTTTATTGCTTTATAAATCTGAGGTTCTTTTTGATACGAAAGATCAATAGTTTTTGCATAACATCCACCCTCAAAGTTAAATACACTACTACTCGCCCATCCATGCTCATCATCTCCAATCAATCTTCGATCTGGGTCATTAGACAAGGTAGTTTTTCCAGTACCAGATAAGCCAAAAAATAAGGCGGTATCAGCTTTATCTCCAACATTAGCTGAACAGTGCATAGGGAAAACACCTTTCTCTGTTGGTAGAATGTAATTGAGAACACTAAATATTCCTTTTTTAATTTCTCCAGTATAAGCAGTTCCACCAATGATTACTTTTTTCTGAGTAAAACTGATTATCGCAAAGTTTCCTTGCCTTACTTGATGTACTGTAGCATCAGCGCTGACGGAAGGAAACGAAAACACCTCCCAATCTGGAGAAAAAGTGGTTAATTCTTTTTCAGTAGGACGCAAAAACATATTATAAGCGAATAAACTTTGCCAGGGATGTTCGGTATGCACGCGAACCGCAAGGCGATAATTTAAACTTGCACAGGCATATGCATCCCGCTCATAATAATATTCTGCCGACTCCATTTTTTCCTTGATTTTTGAAAACAAGGCGTCAAAAGTGACTTTATCAGTTGCAATGTTTATATCACCCCAATCTACTGTATTTTCAGTGATTTCATCCTTAACGATAAAACGATCCTTGGGAGACCTTCCAGTAAATTTTCCGGTGTTTACAACTAAGGCTCCTGCATCACTAAGCTTACCTTTTCCTTGAGTTATTGAGTGTTCAACCAAAGCTGCAGGTTGTAAGTTTTTATAAACGGTGGTTTTATTTAATTCTGACATTAAACTAAGTATCATTTTTTATTAACAATTAACACGAGACAACGTTTAGACGTTGGAAGGCGCAAAAATAACACATAACAGGTATGATGATTGATATAAAGAGCTTGAATATCAATATTCAAGATTAAATGACATGAATCTTAGAATGATCTATTTGTTTGTATATTCGTTACCGAGTTTGTCACGAAATGTGACTTAAAACCAACTATGCATGAAACTCACTAGACTGATAGGTAATACTCCCCTGGTCAGAATTAGGAAATTGAATCCCAATCCCAAGGTTACCCTACTTGTTAAAATGGAATCCCACAATCCGGCGGGAAGCGTAAAAGATCGAGCCGCATTGGGTATGATCAGAGCTGCAATGAAAAGAGGTACAATTGTAGCTGGTGATAATTTGGTAGAGCCAACGAGTGGAAACACGGGAATCGCCTTAGCCATGATTGCCAATGAATTAGACCTTGATCTCACTTTGATAATGCCTGAAACTTCGACAAATGAACGTATTCAAACAGTCGAAGCCCTAGGAGCAAGAGTAATTTTGGAAGGTACCTCATCTGAACATTGTAGAAAACTTGCTACAAAAATGGTCGAGAATGAAGGCTACAAGAGTCTAAATCAATACGATAATCCAGATAATCTTAATTGTCACTACGAAAATACAGGTCCTGAAATATGGAATGACACCAATCAAAATATCACGCATTTCGTTTCAGCTATGGGAACGAGTGGTACCATCATGGGAATTTCTAAGTATCTCAAAGAACAAAATGAAGGTGTTAAAGTAATTGGCACTCGCCCTCTGGACGGACCGAAAATTCCAGGAATGAGTAGATGGTCACCAGGATATGTGCCCAAAATCTTTGATCCATCTCTTTTAGACGGTATTATCAATGTGAGCTATGATGAGTCAATTAATACAATGAAACTTCTGGCAAAAGAAGAAGCTATTTTTTCTGGTCCAAGTTCTGGTGGAAATGTAGCCGCCGCAATAAAATTGGCAAACAAAATAGATGAAGGATTGATTGTTACTATCGTTTGTGACAGAGGTGACAGATATTTAAGTTCGAATTTGTTCGCAGATGTGACAGAATCTAAAGTTAAAGCGATACCTAGCTCGAGATAAGTTCTCAAAATTTATATCTTTAGTAGAAATAATTTACCATTTCTATGAAAAAACTTTACACCTTTTTAGTAGCAATTTGTTGCTCAATGTCATTACAGGCTCAATTACCTGACGGTAGCATTGCACCTGATTTCACAGCTGTTGATATCGAAGGCGTTGAACATAACTTATATGATTTATTAGACGACGGAAAAGTCGTTATTATTGATTTATTTGCGACTTGGTGCCCACCTTGTTGGAATTATCATCAATCTCATGCTCTTTCAGATGCATTTGAAGCTTATGGTCCAAACGGAACAGATGAATTATACATTTTCGGAATCGAAGGAGACGCTGGAACTAACTTGGACTGTTTGTACGGTCAAACAGGTTGCAACGATTCAAGTCTTGGAGATTGGGTAGAAGGCGTACCATATCCAATAATCAACAATCATAATATTCCCCCTTTATACAATTTGAGTTATTGGCCAACGATTTATGTGATATACCCTACTCGTATCTTAAACGAAATGGGACAAGCTCCAGTAGCAACGATTGAAAATTGGTTAGCTAACAAACCAGCTTTGACCTCTGGTTTAAATCCAGAACTTATACAATTTAGCGGCTACAACGGTGGTAAATGCTCTGATCTGTGGCCAGATGCACCT
>JAHDHU010000013.1:0-31683 GCA_020631135.1 Saprospiraceae bacterium
GGCCCTTCTTGACTGTAAATCGCCCATGACATCGCCCATGACTTGGTCGGAACAAATGACATTGACATCGTAAATTGGTTCTAAGATTTGGGGAGCCGCCTGTTCAAATCCTTCCTTAAAGACTTGAGCCGCTGCAATCATAAATGCCATGTCATTTGAATCCACAGGATGCATTTTCCCATCATAAATGGAAACCCTTATGTCCTGACAACGTGAACCGGTAAGTGGACCTTCTTCCATTTTTTGCATCACACCTTTTTTAATGGCGTTTATGTACTTGGCATCAATTGAACCTCCAACTATACACCAATAGAACGACAACTTCCCACCCCACTCTAGTTCAATCAATTCAGTCTTCCGAACCGTTAATCCAGAAGGCTCCGGCATTCCTTCTTTGTAGGGTTCTACCCGCATGTGAACCTCTGCAAATTGACCAGAGCCACCAGATTGCTTTTTATGGCGGTACGAAGCATTGGCTGTTTTAGTGATCGTTTCACGATACATAATTTTAGGTCTTTCAAAATCCATTGAAATATTATTGACCTTTTCAATTCTATATTTTATGAGATCCAAATGCAATTGACCCTGACCATGTAATAAAGTTTGTTTTAAACTTGGATCTTGCTCGACAATCAAGGTTGGATCCTCTTCGGATATTTGGTAAAGGGCTTTCATCAATTTTTCCATTTCGGCCTTACTTGGTGGTACGACCGCTGTCCTTATTCGAGAATTTGGAAATTGAATTTTTCGAATTTTATGATCGATACCTTTCTCGGCTAATGTATTATTGGTATGCGAATCTTTAAGTTTTACGCAAACACCTATATCACCCGCCATTAGCTTAGGCGTAGTACTTCGTTGTCTTCCATTGGCTTCGAAAATCTGGTTTATTCTTTCAGTATTTCGGTTATCCACATTTTCCAACTCCATTCCTTCATTTATCGAACCGGAATAAACTTTAAAGTAACTGACCATTCCAACTTGTGGTTCTGAAATCGTTTTAAAAATAAAAGCAGTTGCAGGTCCATTTTCATCACATGGGAGTTCTCCTCCTCCTTCAAGAGTAGTTGTTTTTCTATCTGCTGGGCTAGGTGCAATATCATTTAAAAATCCCATAATTCTTCCACTGCCCATATTTGATAAAGAACTACAACAGAATACTGGATAAAATTCTTGTTTAACCAAAGCGATCGTCAATCCTTTGGTAAGTTCTTCTTCTGTCAAAGACCCTTCATCAAAAAATTTCTCCATCAATCCTTCATCGTTTTCTGCTGCTATTTCAACGAGCGCATTGTGCATTTCTTGAACCCTTTGCATCTGATCTTCAGGTATATTTTCTTTAGAAGGTCTTCCACCTCCTTCCGGAAATACATACATGGTCATTCTAAGGGCGTCAATTATCTTGTTAAATCCGTTGCCTTCATTAAAAGGAAATTGAACAGCAACTATTTTGTTGCCAAATGTATTTTCTAATTCATTTAGTGTGTTTTCAAAATTTGATTTATCGTGATCTATTTGATTGACCACAAAAATCGATGGGGTTTTAAATTCTTGAATGTAGTCCCAGGTAATTTCGGTACCTACCTCAACTCCATTGGTAGAGTTTACCATCATAAGAGCCGTGTCGGCAACTTTCAATGATGAAACAACCTCTCCTATAAAATCATCGGACCCTGGAGTATCCAAAATATTAATCTTGTGATTTCGCCATTTCGCATGTAACAAAGTACTGAACAAGGAATTTCCTTTTTCTTGTTCAATGTTGGTATAATCAGATATCGTAGATTTTCCCTCAATCGTTCCTTTTCGGGAAATGGCACCGGCTTCAAAAAGCATAGTTTCGGCGAAACTCGTTTTACCACTTCCCGAGTGCCCTAAAAGGCAAATGTTCCTTAAATTTTTGGTTGTAAATGACATAGCAGGCAGATTTTAATTAGATAATAGCACAAAAGCAACTAAAAAGAATATTTAGTTGGGTTCTTTAAAATAATTAAAAAATTATAAAGGGCATATTAAGATTATATCAAAATCTTCTTTGGTAAAAGGTAATTGTCGTGATACATAATTCCATTATGTATAATCTGTTCATTTCCAGCATTTTAAATCAGGGGCAATACACCATGATTTTTATTTTCTTTTCTGGATGCTAAGAAGCATCTAGCACAATCACTAATTGTCTGTTCTATATCGAGATAAGCTAAACCAAGCATCTTTATTGATTTGGAATTATCATAGGTCCAAGCTTCGGAAGAATTTACAACCGTGCTTCTTGAATAAACTGTGGGCTTTCTTGTTAAAAAGGAATATAACTTCATTAATCTCCAAGAGATTGGAATAATCCATTTTGCTATGGGATACGAAGGACGTTTTACTTCGTAAATATCCGCAATCTGATTCATCATCGATCGAAAAGACATATTAGCAGAGTTGAGAATAAAGTTCTCTCCATTGATATCTTTAGAAAGCGCCAATAAAACGGCTTTTGAAACATCACGTACATCAACGAAACCATTACTGCCTTTAGGGTATAATTTTTGGCCTCGGATCATATTACCAAAAATCTTTACTGAACTTTGGTCCCAAAATCCCGCGCCAAAAACGATCGAAGGATTGAGAATACAGACATTCAATCCTTCCGCATGTCCCCTCCAAACTTCCATTTCACCAGCTCTTTTTGATTCCGCATAGTCCGAATTATACTTTGAATCAACCCACTCAGAATTTTCAGTTACTTCTTCTCCGACATTTGACTTTCCCAAGGCAGCCACAGAGCTGATGTGAATAAATTTTTTGACTTTATGCTCAAGAGAAAGATTAACAAGTTTCGAAGTAACTCCTTTGTTTACAGAAGTCAACAGGTATTTATCTTTTTCTTGAAACGAAACCAAAGCAGCGGCATGTATGACTACATCGATTCCATTAATTAATTTTTCGACTCGAAGGCTATCCAACAAATCACATTCTTGCCATGTAATTTTATCGACTTGGTCTGTTAAAAGTTCGAACTTCGAATCTTTTCGATGAGTAGCGACGATGTTTTTATAGCCCTCATTGATCAGATATCTTGCAATGTAAGAACCGATAAAACCAGTGGCACCAGTTAAGAGAATCTTATTAGATTTATCTACCATGTATATTATAAATTGCACCACCTACATTGTCAATCGAGGACCCGGTAACAGAACACAATATATTTGGCAAATTTCTTAGGCGAAGATATCCCAAATACACCATTAGAATAGCTTCTTTGAATTCTATCAATTCCTTCGACGGCAAAATTAAATCTAAGCCCTTGTCCCTTAAACACTCTAACAAATATTTATTAAAGCAACCACCACCTGTGCAATAAACGCGTCCTTCCTTAACTACATCGCAAATCTTATCAGCGATCCAATGACTGACGGTATGGAGTCTGTCTTCTAAAGAATAGCTGGAATCACTTAAAATATTAAAATAGTTATCTCTGATCCAATTATTATCTAAAGACTTAGGAGGAGATTGTTTGAAATATTCAAATTGATCAAGTGAATCATATAGTTTTGGTTGGAAGCCACCCAAAGCAGCTCTCTTGCCATCTTCATCATACTCTAAACCGATAGATCTTGTCAAGAAATTTGACAACTGATTACATGGACATACGTCAAAGGCAGTCCAATCCTTGGATTTCGTGATGTTTGCAATACCTCCAAGATTCAAATAATAATCATGAGCAGTTAGCAAATCTTTTTCTAAGATTGGAATCAAAGGAGTACCAACTCCTCCCAATGATATATCTCCTTTTCGAAAATCACAGATGACTTTCATTCGCGTATGCGCAGAAACCAATGCCCCATCACAAAGCTGATGACTGATCTCTTGTTGAGGCAAATGAAAAGAAGTATGACCATGAACACTTACAAATTCAAATGACCAATTATCTAATTCCTGAATACACTGAGCGACAAACCTAGAGTAGTCACGCTCCAATTGTAACAGATCCTTAAATGAAATCTCCGAGACAGTCGCAAGCCTTTCTTTCAAATCCAAAGGAATTATTTTGTGAGTACCATCGACAAAATCCCATTTTCCATTTTCAATCTGAACGAGAGCAAAATCCAATCCATCTAAAGAACTTCCAGACATGATACCCAATCCAAGCATTTGTGCTAATTTTTTCTACAGTTCAAAGCCCCAAATTAACAACTCAATCCCACAAAGTTGACAGTTGGTAAAATAATCGACAAAACTCCGGAAACTTTTCACGAATAAATAGTTTCCAAAGTTTTATTGCCTTAATTTTGCGTCATGGTGATTACTGATAAAATATTGAATTCGGCATTTTCCTTATTCATGAAATACGGCATCAAAAGTGTTTCAATGGATGATCTTGCTCGAAAACTAGGTATATCAAAAAAAACCATATATACCGTCATTGATAATAAAAAAGAACTTGTAGAAAAAGTTATACGAGCGTTTCTAAAACAAGAAGAGAAAGATGTTTCTAAAATCATAAAGAACTCCACAGACTCCATAGATGAAATGGTAAATATTGGTCGTCATTTACTGCAGTTTATGCGCGAAATGAAACCTTCTTTGGTTTATGATCTTCAAAAATATCACCCAAGAGTTTGGAGTATTGTCGAAACCGAACATTTTAAATTTATCGACAAGGTGGTGAAAAGCAATATTGAAAAAGGAATAAGGTCCAAGCTTTACAGGCCAGAAGTAAATGCCGACATCATTACCAAATTATATATTTCTAAATCCAGAGAGTTGGTCAATGAAGAAACTTTTCCAAACAAACATTACAACAAAGCTGACTTATTCGAACAATTTTTTACTTACCACTTATACGGCATAGTGTCCGACAAGGGAAGGACTTTATTACATAGCAAAAATTTGATATGATCAAGAAGATACTTTTACTTTTCATTCTTGCTACGACCTCACAGTACAGTTTAGACGCACAAGAATATAGTTTAGATGAAGCCATTGAATATGCTTATCAGCACAGCAACCAAATGAGACTGAGCCAAATAAATATTCAAGATGCTGAGGGACAAATTGATGAATATAAATCAATAGGAAAACCTAAGGTTACAGCTGATTTAACTTACCAATACTATTTTGTAAGACCCCAAACTGTTCTGCAGGATTTTATAAGTCCTGCAGTGTATGGAATTATGGATGGCTTAGAATTACTGCCGATGGGTTTTGTGGTACCTGATCCAGCTTCTCAAAAAGTTTCATTCGTAACACGTAATAATCTCAATCTTGGAGTTGATGCCAATTGGTTATTATTTGATGGTGCGTATCTCACTGGTTTAAAAGCAGCAAGACTTTACAGAGATCTTGTTGTTAAAGAGGAAGACTTAACAAAACAAGAAATTAGAAATAAGGTAACTCGTGCTTATCTCGGAATTCTTATAGCAGAGCGCAATCTTCAATTAATTGAAAAAAATGAAGAGAACGCTCTTAAAAGTTTAAGTGAAGTAACTGCTTTTTATGACAATGGTTTGGTCGAAAAACTGGATGTTGATCGCGCAAGTTTATCAGTAGAAAATCTCAAAACTCAAAAAGATGGTTTATCCTATTCTATTCAAACGGCATACGATCTATTAAAATTTCAGATGGCCTACCCCATGGATGAAGAAATTTCATTGACCGAAGATTTAGAAACTTTGGTCAACCTAATTAGTATTGAAGACATAAAGAACAATTCTACAATTGATTACGCTAAACGAGCCGAATATGCCAACATTGAACTAGGAGCCCAGTTGGCAGATTTAAATCTTGAACGAACAGAAAAACAAAAGCTTCCGACGGTTAGGGCTTTTGCCGGAATTTCAGAAACTCTTCAAAGAGACAAATTATTTAGCTCGGAAGAGGCCGGTTTCTTACCAACTGCAGTGGCAGGCGTTAGCGTCAATTATACTATCTACGATGGAGGAAGTCGTACAGCCTCCGAGCAAAGACTTCAATTAGAAAAAGAAAAAATACAGGTGCAAAAAGAGGAATTTGAAAGAGGAATGACTTTACAAATCAGACAGGCCAAAACCAATGTGTATAATGCAAAAAGAACTTTGGATAACGCTAAAAAAACATTAGACATTTCTCAAAACATTTATGACAAAACATTGATAAAATATAAAGAAGGTGTTGGATCAAGCTTCGAGTTAACTCAGGCGGAATCAGCACTTTATTCTGCGCAATCATACTATATAAATGCCATTTATGATCTAGTGGCAACAAAAACTGAATTAGACATTGCCCAAGGCAATTTATAAACTAAGCAACTTTTAAGAAATGAAAAAATATACTATACTATCCTTAATGCTGTTTTTCATCGTAGCATGCTCGTCTAATGAAAAAACTTACACGGATGATCTAAAAGGTAAGAAAGAAATGCTGACCGATCTGAAACTAGAGAAAAAAGATCTTGATGATAAAATCAACATCTTGATGGAAGAAATTGAGGAGTTAGATCCGGATCAAACAAAAGATCCAATCAACATTAGTACCGCCGAATTGGTCTCAGAAGATTTCACAAGATTTGCAACTATACAAGCTAGTGTGATCGGAGATGATCTTGTTAGCGCGAGTAGCTCAATGGGTGGAAGAATTATTGACCTAAGCGTAAAAGAAGGGGACTATGTTAATAAGGGTGCAAGAATTGCAACAATAGATGTAGAAACTATCGAAAAACAAATTGCAGAAATCGAAACAGGCTTGAGTCTTGCAACAACCGTTTACGAAAGGCAAAAGCGTTTATGGGATCAAAATATTGGATCCGAAATTCAATATTTAGAAGCCAAAAACAATAAAGAAAGAATAGAAAAATCACTCGAAACCTTAAAGTCTCAAACTGCTAAAAGATTTGTTTATGCTCCAATCTCAGGCTATGTCGATAGGGAGATTTTAAAACAAGGTGAAATGGCTTCTCCAGGTATGCCTATCGTTCAAATCCTAAATACGGGTAAACTAAAAGTTGTGGCTGATGTCCCAGAAAATTACTTAGGAAAAGTGAAGAGAGGTGATTTGGTGGAGATCTTTTTTCCTGCTATTGATTTATCATTAAAAAGAAAGATCACAATGCTTGGAAGGTCAATCGATCCAGCAAATAGAACCTTTAAAGTAGAAATTGGCATACCCGCAAAATCAAACATCAAACCCAATCTTTTAGCAGAAGTAGAAATAAATGACCTAAATGTAAAAGATGCACTTTTTATCCCTGTAGGTCTTATAAGACAAGAAGTGACTGGAAAACAATATGTATACACAGTTGAAGAAATAGAAGGTAAAACATTGGCTAAGAAAAAATTTATCCAAACAGGAGAAGGCAATGACACCCACATCATAGTAACTGATGGCCTATCCAATGGCACTCAATTAATCATGGATGGAGCGCAAAAGGTTGCGGAAAATGATCTTGTAAATATCGTAGAAAGCGAAACTTCAAAAGATGGCGAATAAAGAAAACAATCAAGCAGCTAAAGAATTTGGCTTGACTAATTTTGCGGTTGACAATCGCACAAGTATATTCTTGGTTACCCTAATGATACTTCTATTTGGCATTCAATCTTATGTTGATATGCCAAAAGAACAATATCCGGATGCGTCTCTTCCACAAGTTTTTGTCAATACAATCCACTTTGGAAACTCTGCGGAAGAAATCGAAAACTTAGTGACTCGACCTATCGAAAAAGAACTTTTGTCTCTAACCGGAGTGAAACAATGTCTTTCAACTTCGATGCAAGATTATTCCGTTATCTCAGTTGAATTTGATTCTGAAACTTCAATTTCAGATGCGGTAGATAAAGTAAAAGATGCGGTAGACAAAGCCAGCAGTGATCTTCCGACAGACCTGACACAAGATCCATTAGTGGAAGAAATCAATTTTGCAGAATTACCAATCGTAACGGTGAATGTCGCGGGTAATTACAGTATGGACGAATTAAAAAAATATGCTGAAATCGTTCAAGACAAGATTGAAGGAATGAAAGAGATTACAGAAGCCCAGATGAAAGGTGCTTTAGATCGAGAGATTCGAATTGATGTAAATCTATACAAAATGCAAAGTATGGAGGTCTCATTCGGAGATATCGAAAATGCAGTGCGTTCTGAAAATCTAACCATGTCAGGAGGGGAAATTGTAAAAAATGATTTCCGTCGTTCAGTTAGAATTCAAGGTCAATTTGACAATGTAAATCAATTGCGAAATATGATTGTCAAAGCAGAAAATCAAAGACCCATTTTCTTAAAAGATATTGCCACTGTAAGCTACGGATTTCAGGACAGAACGAGTTATGCACGAAGCGATGGTTTGCCTGTTATTTCTTTGGATGTGATAAAAAGAAAAGGACAAAATATGTTATCAACTATAGACAACTTAAAAACCGAATTAAAGGAAGTTAAAAAACTACTTCCAAAAGATGTAGATGTGACCTTGTTTAATGATCTTTCTGTTTACACTAGAAATGAGGTTAGCAATCTTGAAAATAGTATCATCAGCGGTGTTATTTTGGTAATTCTGGTACTTCTGTTTTTTCTAGGTTTAAGAAACTCACTCTTCGTTGGTATCGCGATTCCTCTTTCCATGCTTATGGGAATAATGTTTCTATATATTTCTGGAACAACAATGAACGTAGTTGTACTTTTTTCTTTGATACTAGCTTTAGGACTTCTGGTTGACAATGCCATTGTTGTTGTTGAAAACATCTATCGCTATATGCAGGAAGGATATTCTAATGTCGAAGCCGCTAAAAAAGGAGCTGGTGAAGTTGCCATGCCGATCATCGCATCGACAGCTACTACCCTAGCCGCTTTTTTACCCTTGGCCTTTTGGCCAGGAATCATGGGCTTATTTATGCAGTATATGCCAATTACCTTGATGTTGGTTTTAGGCTCTTCACTTTTTGTAGCCTTAGTCATAAACCCAGTATTTACATCCAGGTTTATGAAAGTGCAACAAGCAAGAGAAACACAAGAAGAAAAAAATCAAAGTAGAAGAAATTTCTTTATAGGTGTACTCATTATGTTGGCAATAGGTATCCTTGGCCACTTTGCTGGATTTGAAGGCGTCCGTAATTTTATGGGCATAGCTCTTTTACTTACCCTTTTAAACTATTTTATTTTACACCCATCATCCATTGCGTTTCAAAAATCTCTGCTACCCAAATTAGAAAAAGCTTACAACAGATTCATAAGTTTTGCACTCAGAAAATGGAATCCATTAATTTTCCTAGGCGGAACGTTTATTCTTCTTTTCGCCTCAGCAGCTTTTATGGGGAGTAGAAATTTACCTGTCGAATTCTTTCCTCAACCAGATCCGATTTACGTAAATGTATTTGTCGAACTTCCTTTTGGAAGTGATATCGATGCCACAAATGTTATCTTAGAAGAGTTAGAAACTGAGGTAGTCGATGTGATTGGAGATCGAATAAATATCGTGGAAGCAGTACTGACACAAATTGGGGAAAACACCTCCGACCCTAACTCACCTCCTGAACCTGGAGCCACGCCAAATAAAGCAAGACTTACAGTTTCTTTTGTACCCGTTCAAGAACGGAATGGAGTATCTACACAGCAAATTCTTGACGATCTCACGACTCATTTTAATGGTTATTCAAAAGCTAAACTGGAAGTAGCAACAGCGCAAAATGGACCACCGACAGGAAAACCAATTGCAATTGAAATCAAAGGCGAAGAAGTAGATACCTTATTGATTTATGCGGAGAAAATGATACGAAAATTAAACAATTCGGGAATCCAAGGAATCACAGAATTAGCGGCTGATGTCAACATCAATAAACCAGAAATGCTAATTAATATTGATCGTGCAGCTTCGAGAAAATACGAGCTTTCCACCTATAGTATTTCAGATGCTTTGAGAACTTCCATTTTTGGAAAAGAAGTATCCAAATACAAGGAAGGAGAAAACGAATACCCTATTACCGTTAGATTGCAGGAAGATCAACGCAATAGCATTGGCGATCTCATCAATCAAAAGATCACTTTTAGAAATCCGGCAAATGGCAGGATTGTTCAAGTACCGATTTCTTCGGTGGCAGATTTTGATTACTCAGCGACCTACAATTTGATCCGCAGAAAAGATGGAGATCGTGCATTGCAGGTAGGGTCTAACATCTTGGAAGGATTTAACGCTAATGAAGTCAATGCACTCATCCAACAAGAACTTTTAGATTTCGAAATGCCAGAATCATACAGCATTAATTTTGTTGGAGAGCAACAACAGCAAGCGGAGGATATGGCATTTTTAAGTACGGCATTTACCCTAGCCATCTTCATGATATTTCTGATCATCGTGGCTCAATTCAATTCCGTCATAAGTCCATTTATCATCATTCTGTCGGTGCTATTTAGCACAATCGGCGTTATGCTAGGTTATGGATTTACCGGTATGACCATTAGTGTAATTATGACAGGGATCGGTATAATTTCTTTAGCTGGAGTAGTCGTCAACAATGCAATCGTTTTGGTAGACTACATCAATCTTTTGATAAAACGCAAACGGGAAAGCAGTAATGCAGTGGATATGAATCATATGTTATCGACTGATATTAAAAATGCGATCATAGAAGGAGGAGAAACCAGATTGCGTCCGGTACTTTTAACAGCGATGACCACCATGTTAGGGCTCATCCCCTTAGCAATTGGATTTAATTTCAATTTTTTCACCTTGGTAAAAAGATTGGATCCTCAACTTTTTATTGGAGGTGATAATACAGCGATGTGGGGACCAATGGCTTGGACGATTATTTTTGGCTTGTTCTTCGCAACATTTCTCACCTTGATAATTGTTCCAGTTATGTATTGGCTTGCCTATAAATTAAAATATGCCTTTTCAAAAATTGGTAAAAAGAAAGCTACCTTAACAAGCAATTAATATGAAAAAAGACTTATCTGCATTGCGTGAATCTTATGCGCTGTCCGTCCTGAGAAGAGAAGATCTTCAAAAGGACCCATACGATCAATTTGAAAATTGGTTTGAGGATGCGCGCAATGCAGATATTTCGGAACCTAATGCCATGACCCTGGCAACGGTGGATAAACTTGGCCAACCTTCTGCTCGTATTGTACTCCTCAAACAAATCGAAAAAGATGGCCTCATATTTTACACAAACTATGAAAGTAAAAAAGCCAAGGACATTGAAAACAACAATCAAGTAGCTACTTGTTTTTTGTGGAAAGAAATTCAACGTCAAGTGCGAATAGAAGGCTTCGTCGAAAAAATATCTCATAAACAAAGTGAAGCATATTTTAAATCAAGACCAAAAGCTTCGCAAATGGGAGCTTGGGTTTCAGAACAAAGCAGCATCATACCTAATCGAGAAATATTAGACAAACGCATGGCTGCATTCGAATATGAATACGCCTATGAAAAGGAACTTCCACTCCCTCCAAATTGGGGAGGATTTAAAATTTTCGTCACTGCCTTTGAATTTTGGCAAGGTCGACCCAATAGATTACATGATCGATTTAGATACGAAAAGCAAGAATCTTCCTGGGTCGTATACCGACTTAGCAGCTGATCCTTTTAGTGCTCTCGAAATCCTTGAACCGAATCAAAATCTAATTTCGGCAAGTCAATCAAAAAAGTGATTCTTTGTAAAAAGCCAATATCTTCTGATTTATAAATGACATCAATCTCATTCGAATAAAACAATGGCAAATGAATTTGAAGATATTTAAGATCATAACTCAAACCCATACTGTACAAAAACTTATTTTCTAAAGGATCATTTTCAACAGATTTGGTGCTATAGTAGGCTGCATCCATAAAAACCCTAAGTGGACGTAAAAATGACGGAAGATCTATTGGTAAACTTGAACTTGCATTAAGACTGATTAAAAAGTTGTTCGAATTACCCAAACGATAAGAGCTGCCCAAGGCGTGTTTAAAGCCTCCACCGTGATTACCAATTTGATTTAGAAAAAACCTCTTTTCATCTTGATCGCGACGATTCATAAACTGACCATCATAGAGATAATCATTATGACCACCAGCAAAAAGCGGAATTGATCCTCTAGTGAGTTGGTTGTTAAAATTACTGGATTCTCTTCGTGTGTTTTGTAAAAATCCAGCAGCAAACAACCTAAGCTGAACTGTCTTTTTGGTATCGTAATAAAAAGTCCGATCTCCTACAAAGGTGAGTTTGGTATAAGACTCTTTTTCCTCACTCGAAAACGGTGTTGAATAAATCTGATGTTCTAGATCAAACGAATAAGCTTTTTTTGTTAATCCATTAGATCTGCGATTCCAATAGCGCAGCTTATTAATTCCAAAATTATTGTACGTATAAGCAATATCAAGTGAAAAATCTAACTCCTCTTCATACAAATAAATAAATCTATAGTCTAAACCACTTTGAGTTCTACTCATAGGCGAATGCCTAAAACGCACGTTTAATTCAGGTTGAATTTTAGCATAGCGCAAATTATATTCTTCATCTGCAGGAACATATAAAAAGTCAGAAAAATGGTAAGATTTTATACCCAACTTTGCGGATATACTTTTAATCTTATCATTTTTTAATTGAAGGGTGTATTGTAATTTACCCTGGCCAACCAAATTTTTTGTCTCAAATGCGTATTGAGGAAAAAAGTCAAAAGAAAAATTCTTGGTAGGTGCGGTCTGATTTAAAAATCCCGGTCCAACATAAAAACCATCTGAGGTATTAAAACCACCCATCAATGTGAAAAATAAATCTGATTGGTTAGATCTGTCCGTACTAAACAAACGTGTAAACCGCAAAGGCTCCAATTTCTTAAAAACCCCAGAAGTCCTTATATGATTATCTGATGGATTTATATCTAAGGTCAAATTACCCTCATCAATGTGTATGACTTCGACATCTTCTCGATCGACATTTATACTTTTCACATCCGTGAATGGTTCGATCCATTGGGTCCAAACCGTTTCTCCTTTTCTCTTTCCTGCAAGTGCGATAGGAATATTATGATTGCTTTTGTTCTCGATCAAAACTTCATGTCCGCCCTCTACCTTTTTGACTGAGTTGATTCTAAAATCGACAAATTCATCGCTGATCAAAAGTCCATCAAAAAACCAGCTTAAGTCTTTATCGGTTCCCTCTTCAAAATATTGTTTTAGGTCTTTTGCCGTAGGATGCTTATACTTCCATTGCTCATAAAAGCCTCTAATTAAATCATCAAAAAGTCCTTTTCCCAAATACTCTTGCAAGTACAAATAGTAACGCGCGGCCATTTCATAAGAGCGTATGCCATAATTGATATCCGTCATTTCATTGATTGGAGTATCTGCTCGTTGATTCATTTGATTTCGCGAATGCGAAATAATGTAAGCATGCAAAGCTTCCATATCATGCGTATTGCGAACAAAGGCATTTGCTTCTTCTGAGTAATGCGATCTACCCTGCTGCTGCATCGTATAACGATGTTCAAAAAATGTAGTTAATCCTTCATCAAGCCAGGATTCTTTGTACTCATTAAAGCCCAATGCACCAAAAAACCACATATGCCCAAGCTCATGATTGATGTAATATTCTAAATCATGTTCATCGCCTCTTACCAAAATAAGCTCGGGATACTCCATATTGCCATGACCCAATTCTCCCGCTTGAACCAAACTGATATGATCATAGGGATATGGACCAACATTTTCTTCATAAAAATCAAACGAACGCTTGAGATAGATCATCGCATCTTCCCAAGCATCATCCTCTTTATCCTTTCGAGTAAAAATCTTTGTGGCGATTTTTCTTCCATCTTGAGAATCAAATTGAGCGTTTTCGATACGGTAACCCTTACTTATCATAAAGGCAAAATCATGAACCTTCGCTGCACTGAACGTAAAAATTTTGGTCGTGTCAGATGAGTTTTTCTTTTCCGAAACACCATTCCCCGTATGGGCTACTAAATAATCCTTTGGTAAAGTAAGGGTCATCAAATAGTTTCCATACTCTCCATAAAATTCCCCTACTACCCCATAATGAGATGGATTCCAACCATTTATATCATAAACCACCGGTCTTGGATACCAATGCACAAAATGATAGGATTGATCCTCTTTGCCTAGACGACTAAAAATTTTAGGCACTTTGAGTTCAAAATCAATCTGTAAATCTGTTTGTTCTCCTGATGCCAATTTTGTATTTAAATCCACTCTAACCACATCGTCATACCCATTCCAATTTTCTATATTCAACTGTTGGCCGTTTTGGTCGAAGCTTATACTTTTAAAACCACCACGCTCTTTTTCATTGGCAAAGTATAATTCATTTTGCCCTCTACGGATTTGATCCTTCGCAAAAAAACTGTTGGCATCTTTAAAAGCGTTGGGATATAAATGAAAGTATATTTCGCTTAAATCTTCTTTTGAATTGTTTACGTAAGTCAAAGAAATTTTAGCCGTCAAAACATCCTCTTCATCATTTAAGGAGGCTTCAATTACATATTGCACATCTTGTTGAAAATATTCCTGTGCTCCCAGAAAATGACAGGATATAATAAAGAAGAAACTTACTTTTGCCCAATTCATATTTATCAAGAAATGATTATACATAACAAAGCTAAGATAAGTCTTATATGTACTTTTTTTTTAATGTTAATCTTATTGAATACTTCTTGTAATTCAAGTGGTTCAGAAAAAAAGCAAAATCTTGAATTAGATGATCAAAATGCATTAATATTTCCTGAAGATTGGCTGGGATACTGGGAAGGAGAATTGTCAATTTATAACCAAAAAGGATTGTCTCAAAAAATTCCTATGGCATTAGATCATAAATCAACAGATACGCTTGGGACCTATGGATGGGCTATCATTTACGGAGAGGATGTTGAAGCTGGAAGAAGGGATTACTATTTAAAAGAAATCGATAAGGATAAAGGTCATTATGTGACTGATGAAAAAAATGGTATTCTTCTCGATGCATTTTTATTGAACAATCGTCTAAGCAGTACCTTTGAGGTAGAGGGCACACTAATTACCTCCAGTTACATTAGAGAAGGAGACAATATGATATTTGAGATTTATGTGGGCGATACAAACAATCCGAAAGTGACCGGTGATACCTTAGATATCGACGATGAAATACCTGTGGTCAACAGTTTTTTGAGCACTGGTTATCACAAAGCAATATTGCGCAAAAAAATACCTTGTCAAAATAAGATCTCGACAAGGCAACGAAATTACAGACACCCTATGACTGTATTGTAAAATTATTATTTCCTTTTATATTTTTTGTGCAGAATAGTGAACTATTTTCTACATGTTTTAACATTTTTTATACGCTATTTGTTCTGAAACACCAATATATATTAGCATTATGAACCTATATCAAGACCTTATATCAGAAATAAAGGAAATCGCAATTAAAGCAGGCGAAGCAATTCTTACCATTTATCATTCAGATATGGATTTTGGCGTAGAAGCTAAATCTGACGATTCTCCACTCACGATTGCTGATAAAAAAGCCAATGATATCATTGTTGCTGGTCTAAAAAGTCTCAATCATCAGTTTCCGATTATTTCGGAAGAAAATAAACTCTTGGATTATGAAGAAAGAAAAGACTATGATCACTTTTGGTTGGTCGACCCATTAGATGGAACTAAAGAATTTATAAAAAAGAATGGAGAGTTTACTGTAAATATTGCACTAGTAAAAAGAGATCGTCCAGTATTAGGAGTTGTTTACACGCCTGTTACTGAAGAGTTGTTTTTTGCATTTAAAGATGGTGGCGCTTTTAAATCCATCCAAGGAGTCACTAAAGAAATAAATGCCAATAAGTTTGAAATGACTGATCGAAATCTTAGAGTTATTTGTTCGAGATCACACCTTAATGACGAAACTCAAAAATTTGTAGATGGGTTAAACCAACCAGAATTAGTTTCTAAGGGAAGTTCATTAAAATTTCTAATGTTGGCAGAAGGCAAAGCAGAATTATATCCTCGAATTGCACCGACGATGGAATGGGATACAGGGGCTGCACAAGTCATACTAGAAGAAGCAGGCGGCTCAGTAATACAATTCCAGAGTGATGATCCTTTGGTATATAATAAAGCAAATCTGCTCAATCCCTATTTTATTGCCTCGGCAAAAAAGAATTAATGGCGACTCCATTTTCCATAATTATCATGTCTTACAACGAAGAAGGCATCATTGAAGATTGTCTAAAAGCAGCTTCGAAAGTGAGCGATGACATCATCATTGTCGATAGCGGTTCGACAGATAAAACCTTGGAAATTGCAGAAAAGTACACGAATCGCATTTATTACAATAAAATGGACACCTATGGCTCCCAGAAAAATTTTGGCGCAGATAAGGCCAAATACGATTGGGTCTTTGCCTTGGATTGTGACGAAATTTTTAACCCTGAGCTTATAGATTACCTAAATCATATTGAGCTAAAAAACGGACATATTTATCGGTTATCACGAAGAACCTATTTTGGAGGTAAACATGTCAAGCACAGTGGTCTCTGGCCTGATAGAATCAACCGACTTTATCATCGCAAGGAGACTAAATTTGATGATTATTTGGTGCACGAAAGATTAGAAGGATTTGATAAAATGCCGAGGATAAACATGCCTGGTTTTGTCCACCATTATAGCTACGAAAATATTGAAGACCTCCAATACAAATACGACAAATACGCCAAACTAGGTGCTCAAAACAGAATCAATAAAAACATAAAACCTTCTTTACTCAAAGTAAGCCTCGGTCCACTTTTTCGATTTTTGAAAACTTACTTTTGGGAGCTTGGAATCCTTGACGGAAGGTTGGGGTTAATGATATCTATCGAAGGTGCTCGAATGGTGAGAAAAAGGTGGAAATACTACTACGCTCTCAAAAATCGTTAAAGAGGTACGAAATTTGATATTATAAATAATTATAATATGTGTTATGCGAAGTAGAAAATTTGCCCTAATTGCCCTAATATTTTTAGCTTTTTCCTGTAAGACTAAAAAAGTTATCGCTCCTTTAGAAGACTATCCTAAAGGACAAGTATTTTTTGAAAAGTCAGACCTACTTTCTACGGTACTAGATAAAGCTGCAGAAGAGGATAAACTGGTATTTATCGACTTTTATGCCGACTGGTGTCTTCCTTGCAAAATGATGGATGAGGATGTTTTCTCTGATCAAACTACAGCAGATTATTTAAACGATAATTTTGTAAACTATAAAATAGATGCAGAAAAAGGCAATGGACCTGATCTTGCCCAACTCTACAACATTCAAGCCTATCCTACCCTACTTTTCTTAGATACCAAAGGCCGGGTTCTGGTCAGTAAAATGGGTGTGGCATATCATACGGAGCTTCGTAAATTAGGAGATCAAGCGCTCGAGCTTAAAAATTAACTATTTTCCATTATGTTAAAATCTTAGATCTTGCAACTTTTGGCGGCTTTTTTGTCGTATTCTTAGGTAGACAAAAACACCTATTCCAAATGAGAAAAATTTTAGCTCTTTTCATTGTTTCATTTTGTTTCTCTTTTTTCGCGTGTACGCCAGAATCTGACCCTTTTGATCAAGATACTATTTCGAGAGATGTAGATGGAGACACTGATAGTGAAACTGATGGTGAAACTGACGGAGACACCGATGGTGAAACTGACGGAGATACTGATGGTGAAACTGACGGAGATACCGATGGTGAAACTGATGGAGACACCGATGGTGAAACTGACGGAGACACCGATGGTGAAACTGATGGAGACACCGATGGTGAAACTGATGGAGACACCGATGGAGACACTGATGGTGAAACTGACGGAGACACTGATGGTGAAACTGACGGAGACACTGACGGAGACACTGATGGTGAAACTGACGGAGACACTTAGTAGTATTTCCCAAAAAAACATAATACCCGCTTACCTTATATAGGTAATCGGGTTTTTTTATGAAAAAGATTATCTACCTTATCACCACGCTATTATGTATTTCAAGTTGTCAAAAAAGCAATAATAATTCTTGGTATTTACTTATCGGCGAAAGTGATATTTGGAAATACCTGACCGTCGAAGATGAACCTCCCTTAGAGTGGATTGAACTGGACTACGATGATCAAAACTGGCCGGAAGGCAAGGGGGGATTTGGGTATGGAGATGATGATGATTACACCATTGTAGATTCGGTATCTTCTTTATATCTCAGAGGATATTTTAATCTCACTAATCCACAAACTATAAATCAGTTATTACTTAATGCGGATTATGATGACGCATTTATAGCCTATATCAATGGTAAAGAGGTTGCTAGATCAAATATAGGATACTACAATAATCGAGCTGCTTACGATGACAAAGCCCGACATCCTCACGAAGCAAATATTTATCAAGGTGGAGTTCCTGAATATTTTGAAATCTACAATAAGGAAATTCTCATACCTGGTAAAAATGTGATCGCAATTCAAATTCTTAATACCAATAAAAAATCCAGCGATCTTTCAGCTAGATTTTTTCTAAGCGAACTAAATGAAACAAGTTCAACAAATGGAAGAACACAGCATCCCGATTGGTTTATTCCTCCTGTCAATCTAATTAAATCCAGTCTTCCAATAGTAGATATCAATACCAACAACCAGGCTATCCTAAATGATCCCAGAATTATTGCCAACATAAGTATTTCGAATCCCCGGTACACCAATCATCAAAACAAAAGTGATTCAGTAAGTTTTTCCAGTTCCATATCTCTAGAAATCCGTGGTTCCAGCTCTCAAAAAAGATTTTTAAAAAAATCCTTTGGCTTTGAACTGCAAAATAAAAATGGTTCAAATAGAAATTATGCCCTGATGGAAATGCCGAAAGAAAATGATTGGATTTTATACGGGCCATATTGTGATAAATCATTAATTCGCAATGTTCTTTTATTTGACCTTGTTAGACAAATGGGAAATTATGCTCCACGAACAAAATTTTGTGAATTAAAAATCAACCAAGAATATCAAGGGCTTTACGTGTTGATGGAGAAGATAAAGCAAGATTCACTTAGAGTTAAAATTCCGAAATACAAAAAGAACAAAAAGCTAAATGGCTACATCCTAAAAATCGACAAAAAAACAGGAGCAGGTGGTGAAGGCTGGTATTCGAAGTTTGAAAATACCAAAAGCAATTCCAAAAATGTATTCTTTCAATATAGTTACCCCAAAGCTTCGAAATTGACAAATGAACATAAGACTCAAATTCAAACCGAAATTGACAATTTTGAGAAGCGATTAAATGGCGAGCATTTTATCGATAAAAATTTAGGCTATCGACCTCTTGTCAATGTCTCTTCTTTCATTGATTTTTTTATTGCAAACGAATTATCTCACAACGTTGATGCATACCGACAGAGTACATTTTTCTTTAGGGATGAAGGTGGGCTAATAAATGCTGGACCTGTTTGGGATTTTAATTTGTCTTTCGGAAATGGTTATGACTGCAACAAGCAAAACTCAATTGGGTTTATGTATGACTACAATACAAGATGTGAAGGCAAACGACCTATTCCTTTTTGGTGGCAACGGCTATTAGAAGATCCTTGGTTTGTAGATCAGCTATTGAATCGATGGAAATATTTGAGAAAAAACATCTTGTCGGAAGAGAATATTTTTCAAACCATAGACAATCACACAGCCCAAATCGAAGAAGCTAAAAATAGAAATTTTGGCAAATGGAAAATAGAAAAGCAAAAGGTGTGGCCCAATCTGGTACACACAAAAAGCCATGAAGAAGAAATAGAATTCCTTAAAAATTGGACCATCTCAAGATTAAACTGGTTGGATGATGAAATCCCCAAACTAATGAAAACAGCTCAGGATTAAGCACCACGATCGGTAAAATATTTGTTCAATTTTTGAAGAACACTTAGTCCAAATAGCGTCTCAATCTCTTTTTGATCAGCCTCCTTGATTTTTTTTACCGATCCAAAATGGGCCAATAATTTATCAGCAGTTTTACCCCCGATTCCGGGAATGTTTGTCAGTTCAGTACCCAAAAAATTCTTACTTCTAAGATTACGATGCAATGTCAACGCAAATCTGTGCGCTTCGTTTCTTATTTGTTGAATCACCTTAAGCGATTCAGATTTTTTATTGATATACAATGGAACGGAATCATTAGGAAAATAAATTTCTTCCAATTTTTTTGCGATCCCAATGACGGTCATTCGATTTTGTAATTCGAGTTTTTCGATACTTTTCATCGCCGAAGACAATTGACCCTTTCCCCCATCTATTACAACCAACTGTGGCAATGGCTGATCTTCTTCCAAAAGTCGCCGATACCTGCGAAAAACCACTTCTTCCATTGATGCAAAATCATCTGGGCCCTCGACTGTTTTGATCTTAAAATGACGATAATCTTTTTTGGCGGGTTTGGCATTTTTAAAAACTACACAACTTGCTGTTGGATTGGTACCTTGGATGTTTGAGTTATCGAAACACTCAATGTGAAAAGGTACATCGTCCATGTTTAGATCAGATTGAATAGTCTTGAGTATTCTTTCGGCTGGAGTTTGTTTTCTGATCTTTTTTAGATCCTGCTTCTTACTTTGGATGATGGCGTATTTTAAATTCTTTTCTGCCAAGTCAAGCAAATCTTTTTTGTCCCCTCTTTGGGGAATGGTTACAGTCACACCATTCACGAATGTGAGCTCGAAAGGAACAATAATTTCTGGAGCAATTGAATTAAACTTTTCTCTAAATCTTTGGATCGCGAACAACATTAAGCTTTCTTGGTCAGTGTTTAAGTTCTGCTCCAGCTCCATATAATCTGTGTTGATCAAAACCCCATTCACGACTTTCAAGTAATTGGTGTAAGCCTTCTTTTCATCGAGTTTGATGTTGAATACATCTACATCTTTAATTTTTGTACTTACCACTGTAGACTTCGCCTGGTAATCTTGAAAAATATCCAATTTTTGCTTGTACTCTTCCGCAATTTCGTACTCCAAACGATCTGCGTAAAACTGGATTTGTTCGTAGATATAATCCTTCACAGGTTTAAAATTGCCTCTAAGTATATTTTTAACCTGATTGATTTTTTGATTATAATCTTCCTCAGATTCTAGTCCCTCACATGGACCTTTGCAATTGCCGATATGATATTCAAGACAGACTTTAAATTTTGATTTGGAAATATTGTTTTCGGATAAATTTAAATTGCAGGTTCTCAATTTAAAAAGCTTTTTCAACAGATGGAATAATTCGTTTGCTCTATACTTCGAGGTATAAGGTCCGAAATAAAGAGAACCATCTTTAAAGACCTTGCGTGTAAAAAACACTCTGGGAAACCTTTCTTTCTTTACCACGAGGTAGGAATAAGATCTTCCATCTTTTAACATGACATTATACCTTGGCTGAAATTTCTTAATCAACGTATTTTCTAATAATAAGGCATCCTGCTCAGTTTCTACAATGGTGTAGATAAGTCGATTGGCATTTTTGACCATTACTTTGGTCTTATGCGCTTGATGTTTTTTAACCCCAAAGTAAGAGGCGATTCGTTTTTTTAAATTTTTTGCCTTACCGACATAGATTACGGTATCATTCTCATCAATGTATTGATAAACTCCTGGTAAATCAGGAAGAGAAGGAAGCATTTGTTTGTAATCCGCGGTTGTCAAAGGTTAAGGCTCTTTTTCTTCTAAAACATCTTTTACTCCCCTTAGCAGGTAAAAGGCAGCTTTTGGATTGGTCGCCAAGGGTACATTGTGTACATCACACAGTCTAACCAGCATTTGTACATCAGGTTCGTGAGGATGCTTATCAAGAGGATCCCTAAAAAAATAACCATATCAATTTGTCCAGTGGCTATCATAGCAGCAATTTGAGCATCACCACCCATCGGTCCACTTAATAACTTCTCTACCTTAAAACCTTCACCTTCTATTTTCTTACCTGTGGTTCCAGTAGCATATAAATTCATATTGGCTAAAATATCCTTATTGTTTAAAACGAAGGATACCATATCTGACTTCTTACCATCGTGGGCAATCAAAGCTGTATTTATCATCATATTTATTTAGATCAAAGGTAAAAATTGAGATTTTGCCATGTATAAGTATAACAACAACATTATCTTAAAAGAGATTAAAATAATAGTTACCTTCTTTTTTAAATCATCTATTCAAGAATGAAATTACTTTATACGATAATAGCAATACTACTTTTCTCCAATTTTGGTGCCGCCCAAAAGAAAATAATGGATGAAGAAGCCTATGATATTTGGAATAGAATCTCCAAAGTGCAAATATCTGACAGCGGCAACTTTGTTACCTACGAGCTTGGACCAGAGGATAAAGATGGTCAACTAAAAATATACTACGTCAATGACAAAACAACCTTCAGCTTCGAAAGAGGATCAAAAGCCCAATTCTTAGAAAATGATTCTTATATCGCTTTTAGAATCTCCCCGCCGAAGGATAGCATTCGAGCTATGAAAAAAAGGAAAGTAAAAAAGGAAGATCTCCCTAAGGATACTTTGGCTATTTACTCTACTCAAAATAAACATCTTGAAAAGATCCCAAATTTAAAATCTTTCGAAACTGGTGAAGAATGGGGTTCACATTTAGTGTATCAACTCGCTCCTTTTAAAAAAGAAAAGAAAGAGGAACAAGAGAATAATTTAAGAGAAAATAAAAAAAACGAAGTAGCTCAAGACTCTTTAAAAAAGAAGAAAAAAATAAAAAAAGAATCTGACAAAAATGGATCAAAACTAATTGTTAGAAACATCTCCAATAATTCTGAAGATACCTTACACTTTGTAACCCAATATAAGTTAGCAAAAAAAGAACCAGGGATCGCAGCGATTTCGACAGGTAAAGAAAAACATGATGATCATGTTAGTGTATTTGATTTTAACATCCGAAATTGGAATGAGGTGCTCAAGGCACGAGGTAAATTTAGTCAACTAAACTTTTCAGATGATGGAAAACAATTATGCTTCGTTGCCGACTTAGATACGACTAAAACTTTAGTGCGTCCCATAGAACTTTTTCATTGGAAAAATGGGAACCAAAATGCTAAAAGAATTGCCGATCAAAATACTCCCTTCTTACCAAAAGAATGGACGATTTCAAAAGATAACCCAGGTCGTTTTACTGATGATGGGAGCATGTTAAAGTTTGAAATTAAACCTCCCGAAGTACTTCAAGACACTTCACTACTTGATGATGAAATTGTAAATGTTGAGGTTTGGAATTACAAGGATGGTTACTTACATACTCAACAAAAAGTAAATCTGCCCAGAGAAAAGAAAAGAGGCTACGATGTTCTTTACAAAATCGATCAGAATCGTTTTACACAATTAGAGAATCTCCAACTTAAGGAGGTCATGGTCGATAGAGTTACTGAAAAAACTAGTTACATTGGAATCGACAACTCTAAGTATTTACAAAATATCTCTTGGTTAGGTTATGCTAATTCTGATGTTTATCGAATAAATCCAAAAAAGGCGAATAAAAAACTCATAGCCTCAAACATAGATGGTCGAGCAAGAGTTTCTCCTCATGGCAATTATGCTTATTGGTACAGTAAAAGAGATACTAGCTGGATGATCTATGATCTCAAAAAAGATAAACTCCGTATTGCAACTGACAATAGTATGGGTAATTTTTATGACGAGACCAATGACCGACCAATGCTACCTAGAACAGATGGGTTTTTAGGATGGAACAAAAACGATCAGGCATTTTACATCTATGATGGTTATGATGTTTGGAAGGTAAATCCTAAAAAAGAAAAAGACGCAAAGAGAGTTACCAAATTTCGCGAAAAGAAAACAAGGGTTCGGTATCTACGCTTAGATAATGATGAGAAGTTTATAGATGACAGTAAAACTTTATTGTTTTATGCCTTTAACGAAGAAGACAAATCAAGTGCTTACTTAGGATTGGATTTACAAACAGGGAGTCATGACACATACGTTTCTGGAGACTATCGTTTTAGTACTCGACCTATGAAGGCAAAAAACAGTAATGAAATAGTTTTTACAAAAGAAAATTTTAAACTTTTTCCAGATCTTCTTATCAGCGACAATATGTTTAAGTCAGTAAACGCCATCTCCGATGCCAACCCTCAACAAAAAGATTATCGTTGGGGTGATATCGAATTGGTCAATTGGACTGCAACTGATGGCCAAAAATTAAATGGACTATTGGTAAAACCTGATGGTTTTGATCCAACAAAGAAATACCCTCTTTTGGTCAATTTTTATGAAAGAAGTTCAGATGGCCTTCACCGTCATCATACACCGGCCGCAGGTAGATCCAGCATTAATTATTCTTTCTATGCTAGTAAAGGGTATGTAATTTTTAACCCGGATGTCATTTATACCAATGGTTACCCGGGTAAAAGCTGCGAAAATGCCGTTCTATCTGGAATAGAGGAAGTATTAAAAAATGGTTATATCGATGAAGAAAGAATAGGAATACAAGGTCATAGTTGGGGAGGTTATCAAGTGGCTCATTTGCTAACAAAAACAGACATCTTTAAATGTGCTGAATCTGGTGCTCCTGTAGTAAATATGGTTTCTGCATACGGCGGTATCCGTTGGGGTTCTGGCATGAGTCGTGCTTTTCAATACGAGAAAACTCAAAGTAGACTGGGTGCCACGCTCTGGGAAAGGCCGGATTTATATCTTGAAAACAGCCCAATATTTAATACAGACAAAGTCACGACCCCGGTCCTTATCTTACATAATGATAAGGATGGAGCTGTACCTTGGTATCAAGGAATAGAATACTTCGTGGCACTTAGGCGACTCGGTAAGCCTGCATGGATGCTCAATTATAACGACGAACCGCACTGGCCAGTAAAACGACAAAATCGAGTTGATTTTCAAACTAGAATGGCTCAATTTTTTGATTATTACCTCATGGATGCCCCGATGCCGGTTTGGATGGATCAGGGAGTTTCTGCAATGGATAAAGGGATTAATCAAGGGCTAGAATTAATTAAAGAAGATGGAAATTAAAGTTGTAAATCTGGCTGAAAAATTTTCAGTCTTTCAAGATCATTGGAACCCAAGGATCGTGGGAGAACTAAATGGTCAACAAGTCAAACTGGCGAAATTACAAGACGAATTTGTTTTTCATCATCATGAGCACGAAGATGAATTGTTTTTAGTGATCAAGGGCAAACTGATTATGGAATTCGAAGATGGAAGCAAAGAAATTAATCCTGGTGAATTTTTGATTGTTCCCAAAGGAGTTAGCCACAAACCAAAAGCAGTTGGCGAAGTAGAAGTTTTGTTATTTGAACCAGCAAGTACTTTAAATACTGGCAACCAAATAAATGAAAGAACCAAAAAAGAATTGGACCGTATATAATGATTTTTGGAATTGACTATGGGTCAAAACTTGCTGGAACAACTTCAATCGCGTTTAAACAAAATGGAGCGATTTGCATTCGCGCATGCGAAAAAAAGAAAGACGCTGATGTCTTTATTTTAAACTGCGCAAAAGAACTCAGACCCAAGACGGTTTACATCGACGCCCCTTTGAGTTTGCCTTCTGTTTATGGTGGAAATGGAACCGATTATTTTTACCGAAAATGTGATACCGAAGTACAAGCGATGTCTCCTATGTTTTTAGGAGGACTGACTGCACGAGCCATGCGTTTAAAATCTCAATTGGTTTCTACTTTAAACATTGATGTTTTCGAATGCTATCCGAAAGCCTATGTAGTCAAGTTTTCCGAACTTTTAGCCTTGTACAATATAAAGAATGTTGCCAGTCTACCCTCTTTCTTAGAGACATTTAAGCTTCGCCATTTGTCCACCTCCGTGGAATGCAAAACATGGCACCAAATGGATTCTTTAATTGCTTATAAAATTGGATTAAATCATCAATCCGGTCAAGCTGAAATCAAAGGTGACCCATCAGAAGGTCAAATTATCTATTAAGATTGTTTGGATTACATCATTGGATTTTAGGGTATAGAATATCAAATAGTACCTGATTCAATGAATGCTAAACTGATCATTTGTATACTTTCTTTATTTCTTTTCTTGAACTATTCGAGCAATGAGAATCCCTCCTCCACCGACCCTGCGGTTTATTCTAGTTATTTAAACAATCTAAAAGAACAGGAATTAGAACTTATAGAGATTAGAAAAGGAAGATTTATTGACGGTATCGAAGTTGTCAAAACGCTCTATGAAAAATTATTGGACCTAGACCATCATTACACCTCACAGAGAATATCTCAGGACATTGAGACGATTTCTAATCCTTTGTCTTATGGAGAATTTAATAGCTCTATGGAACAAATTAAAAACAGTGTAAAGTCGAAGAAATATTTAAATCTACCGCAATCTTTGGACAACAATCCCTTTGTTTCTTTGGGCTTTACACTTGTTTCCTCAGTATTTGGAAATGATAATAAAAATGAGCGTAAGGAACACATCGAAAAAGTCAGTTGTATTTTGGACATGACGATTCAGTTGCATTCTGATTTAAAGTTGATCTATCATGAAACAGAAATAATGAAAAATTCTTCTGAATCGATTTTAAATGAATGCGAAAAACTATTTGCAAACGTGGTCAACACCGTTGATTTTAGAAGGGACATTAAGGAATGTAGAAAAAATGATGGTTGGGAAGATTTACAAGGCAAAATTGATCTTTACTTTGAAGATCGAAAAGAAGCCATTGGCAAAAATCATTCTGTCAAAACGGCGAAGAGTCTTTCTGATGATATAGATATCGATTTTTCGATAAATAGAATTACCTATTTTCTAGAAAATTATGAGGAATTTATAACTCGGTCTGAACGGCAATACGAAAAATTTGCCAGTATCATAAATCGTTACGAAATCAACTCAGGCTGTGCCGAAGCTTTGCCAAAAGAGTTCACACAGCTTAAAGCTGACATCGATTCTGTAACCGATAAATTTAGAAATGCTTATAAGCTTAGTGAGCTTAATGGGTCTAAGTTGAAGAATATGTTATATGGAGCGCAATAGTGAGCAATTTATTTCCCATCAAAAGTCGCTTATATTATTTCTGAAGAAAGGCAATGCTGATAAAAAAAGATGGAAGCCACAAAGACAACCATCTTGTAATTCAAATACTTTTGAATTTATGAATCTAAACTAGTTCAATTTCAAAATTTTGAATAATTAGCTTTTCTATAATAATGGGCTACACTATTATTCAAATACTGGTTTTGAATTTCATTTTGATTGCACTCGCAAAATAATTGTCGGTTGAGTTACCTACAATACCCATTATGGGTATTCATATAATTAAACCCATCATCTTGCTGAGCTCTAACATAGCCGTGGTATCTCGCGCCCCCAATCGAGCAATCATATTTTTACGATGCTTTTCAACGGTACCTCTACTTATGAACAACTGTTCACTTATTTGTTGAGATGACGAACCTTGATTAAGAAACTTTAGTACTTCCATTTCTCTTTCACTAAAGACTGTATAAGAACTTTTGGATAGTAGTTTAGAATCAAAAAATTTTGTTTCTAAATTTTCTGGTCCAAAAACGTAATAACCCCAATAAAAATCACCTTTGATTAAATGAGTGACATTAGTCGCAATTAGCAAGACATAATGAGGATTCATATTGTCAAATTTTGACAATTCGTGAAGGTCAAAAAATGCCCTCATAATATTGCCCTTTTTTCCTTTAAACTTCATGCCACTCATGTAGCACTTGTGCTCAAGTTGGGATTTACTCTTATAGCGATGCATCTTTTTTGCCCATGCCAATGCTTTTAAAGGAAAACCAATGTGCTCTAAACTAAGCAGTTTAAAAACTGCTTTTCTTCCCATAGCCAACAATTCTTCGCGAGTATAATCAAAATACTTGCTGACATCCTCGCCTATATAAACTGCCTCTAATTTTTGAAAATCAACAAGCACAGGAACGCCTCTTTTGTTTTTAAAAAAGGCCTCATAATTTTTAAGTTCAGCAATAACTTTTTCGACATCAAACTCATCTTTCGTTCCAGAATGGAATTTCTCATATTGAGCTAATGCTTGCTCGTATTCTCTAAGCTTGAGGTAGTCCAGCTTTTCCTGTGACATAAAAAAGGGTTCTTAATAATGTATTCACAAAGTAAGCATCCTAACTGACTCTAAAAGCGAAGAAAATCTATGATTTCAGACTTTCCCTATTTATAGGGAGTAATTGAAAACATTCAATTATACTCAAAACATAAAATTTTTAATTACCTTACGAATAGTTAGTACAACAACTATTTTATCTATGGCAATTAAGTCCGCGACTCTTTTGGAAGGTTACATTTTGGAGCAAACCGCTAAAAAAATGAAATTAGGTTTCGCCAAGGAATTGAATAAATTAAAACTGGACGTAACCGTAGATCAATGGATTGTATTAGATCGACTTTCGTCGAATGACAAAGTCTCACAATTCGAATTGGCCGAATCTACTTCCAAGGATGCACCTACGATTACTAGAATCTTAGATTTACTCGAAAAGAAAAAAATAGTTCATAGGAAACAAGATCCCAAGGACAGAAGAAAATTTTTAATCGGACTTTCTGCAAAAGGCAAAAAAATTATTGAACAGATTAAACCTCTTTCTGTTTCCTACAGATCAAAATGTTACGACGGCATAAAACCGGGAGAAATGAAAATTTTGAAAAACATCTTAAATATTATAAACACGAATCTCAAAACTAATTGATATGCATTACCACTCTTTAGGAAAAATTCCATCAAAAAGACATACTCAGTTTAGAAAAGAAAATGGTGAATTATATAGTGAACAGTTATTCTCTACCGAAGGATTTAGTGATCTCTATTCTCTACTTTACCATAGCAATCCACCGACACAAATCGTCCAGGTAGGAGATCCCATTGACGTAAGTCCTAAAACAATCCATGACAAACAACTCAAACATAGGAGTCTTAAAGGATTTAAAGTGGCTCCACAAGATGATTTTTTAGAGAGTCGTAAAACTGTCTTGATGAATTCGGATTGTAAAATCACTTTGGCGGCTCCTCGAAAAAGTATGACCGACTATTTTTATAAAAATGCCGATGCCGACGAATGCATTTTTGTACATATCGGAAGCGGCACATTAAAAACAATGTATGGAAATATCAGATTCGAATATGGAGATTACCTGGTTATACCGCGCGGAACAATCTATCAAATGCATTTTGATACTCCGGACAACCGATTGATGATCGTCGAATCAACGAGTCCAATTGTTACACCACGTCGGTATAGAAACGGATTTGGTCAATTGATGGAACATTCACCATTCTGTGAAAGAGATATACGCAAACCTTCTGAATTAGAAACTATAGATCAAAAAGGAGAATTTTTACTAAAAATTAAAAAACAAGATCAGCTATATCCATACTTCTACTTGGCTCACCCTTTTGATGTCATCGGATGGGATGGATATGTTTATCCATACGCATTTTCTATCCATAATTTCGAACCGATCACCGGACGTGTGCACCAGCCACCTCCGGTGCACCAAACTTTTGCCACCAAGGGATTTGTCATTTGTTCTTTTGTACCAAGAATGTATGATTATCATCCACAATCCATACCAGCTCCTTACAACCATAGTAATATCGATAGCGACGAAGTTCTATACTATGTTGATGGAGATTTTATGAGTAGATCACATGTAGAAAAGGGCATGATTACGCTACATCCAGGAGGGATACCACATGGTCCTCACCCGGGGACAGTAGAAAAAAGTATAGGCAAAAAAGAAACAGGAGAATTGGCCGTTATGGTCGATACCTTCAAGCCATTGCTACTCACTGAAGATGCAGTTAAAATTGAAGATTCAGATTATTACTTGAGTTGGTTAGGCGATAAAAGTAGTGGTCAAAACTTTGGTAATGTGCATTGATGAGGTGTAAGGTTTGAGGTGTATGGTGTATTGATGAGGTGTAAGGTTTGAGGTGTAGGGTGTAGGGTGTAGGGTGTATGGTGTTGGGTATAGGGTGCGGGATGCGGTCGTTCATTAAAATAAAACATTCCTCGTATCTTAAACCCTCAACCTAAAAACGTTCTTTTTGAGCTACGTAGATGACATAGAAGAAGTTTTTGAAGCACGAGCCAATCCAAAAAGGGCGGCTCAACAAAAAGCTTACTTAAGGGGGCAATTTGAATTTTTTGGATTGACCTCTCCTATCCGTAGAGAATTACAAAAACCGATTCTTCTTAAAGCTTATTTACCAAAAAAAGAAGAACTCCATCCGATCATCAATGATCTTTGGAAAAAGCCACAACGAGAATTCCATTATTTCGCAATGGAATTATTATTCAAATACTATAAAACTTTTGATCAGGATGACATGGAGTTATTCGAAAAGATGGCAATCCAAAATTCGTGGTGGGATACGATAGATTACATTGCACCTAAGCTAATGGCCAGCTATTTAAAAAATCATCCTCATCAGAAATTCGAATATGTCGATAAATGGAATGCAACTGATAATATTTGGCTCCGAAGATGTGGCCTCATATTTCAATTGCATTATAAAAATGATATGGATCCAGTTTTAATCGAACATGCGATCAAAGGAAATCTAGGTTCATCAGAGTTTTTTATTAACAAGGCGATCGGATGGATTCTTAGAAATTATTCTCGTCAAAATCCAGACTCCGTGATTGCCATAGTTGACAAATATCCACTTAGTAATTTAAGTCGGAGGGAAGCTTTAAGGTTGTTATAAATAGTAGACGTAGCAAGCATCATTGTTAATCAAATCCAAACACAAAATGTATTTTATTTAATTCGTCCTTCTCCTTGAAATGGAGAAGGGCCGGGGTTGAGGAAAATTAGACTATTCCCAAAACCTCCTTTACCTTCTTAGAGTACTTTTCTCCTGTTTTTATCTTCGTTTCTTCTTTATCCCCTATTGTCATCACCAAAGTGCCCTTGAAGTACTTTTCAATTTCCAGAATTTCTGAAATGTTGATGATATAGGATCGATGAACTCTTAAAAATCTCTCTGGAAGTTTAAACTCTAGTTCGCTAAGAGTTTTATCGATGACATGATAGCCACCATCTACAAGTTTAATCGTGACCAATTTGTCTTCAGATTTAAAAAAAGCAACATCTTCAAGATCTACTAAAATGATCTTATTTCGCTTCTTCACAGGAATAGAAGATATTTGATTTTTCTGCTTTTGAGATTCTATGAGATCAAGCAATGCCTTTAAATCACTAGATGGATTTGCCGCATCCGACCTATGAAATTCCAAAAGTTTGGTTATCGACCTATCAAATCGCTCTTGAGATATGGGTTTTACCAAATAATCCACAGACATCTTATCAAATGCCTCCATTGCATATTTTTCGTAAGCAGTAGTGAAAATGATCTTTGGTTGATAGCTCAACATCTCGAGCATTTTTATGCCATTCATATCTGGCAAATGGATATCTAAAAAAACCAAATCAGGTTTTTGTTCCTCTATTAATTTAATTGCCGCATGCGCTGTATCGGCTTCTCCTCGAAGGATAATTTGTTCAACATGCTTATCCAACAATTGATGCATGCCTATTCGCGCTAAGCGCTCGTCTTCTACTATGACTGCTGTAATCATTATTACGAATTTAATCGAATTGATACTTTTTTCGCGGGTGCATTGACAAACTCGAGAAGATGCCTTTGGGGGTAAAGCAATTTTAATTTTTTACTTACGCTTTTCAAACCAAAACCCATTTGCATATCCTCAGGAAAAGATTTACCATCATCAGCT
>JAHDHU010000013.1:31693-53389 GCA_020631135.1 Saprospiraceae bacterium
ACTTCTATAAGTATATCTGATAATTTCTTATGAATATGTAGACTTATCTTAATCTGATCATTTTTGCGATCATAGCCATATTTAATGGCATTTTCAATTAGCGGTTGTAAGAGAAAATGTGGTATCTCCAATGAAAACAGTTCTTCGTCAACATTAATATCATAAACCAACTTTTCTTCAAATCGAATTTTCTCTATGTCTAAATAATTCTTGATCATTTTCAGCTCCTCCCCTATTGTGGACAAAGCGCTCTGTTCTCGATTGGTATTATATTTATAAAAATCCGAAAGTGCCAAAGCCATTTTTTGTGTCTTCTTAGCATCTACACTTGATAGTGCAGCGATAGAATTTAATGCGTTATATAGAAAATGAGGATTGACACTTGATTGTAAAGTTTCTAATTGACTTTGGCTTTCCAAACGAACCTTATCTAATTTAACCAACTTTCGTTTCGCATTTCTATTCGTCCAAGAATTTTTCCCTTGATTATATATCAAATTAGCCAAGGCAAATGCAAAAGCAAATCCCCAAGAAAACTTATTTGGCATCAATGAGATAAAAGTAAATCCATCTGGAGCCAAAAATCTGCTGATATTGGTTGCAATCAAACTCATCAGAACTACACCCAGGACAATGATCAAAAATTTTATCGCTTCTTGATCAGAAGGATTGAATTTTTGCAGCCAATTTTTACGAGACCACTGATAAAAAAGAAAAGTAGGAAGCATTAGCAAAATAGGACGATAAAATTGCTCGGCAGGAATACGTGGCAAACTTGGCATCGAAATCATGTACATCTGAAAAATGGTGAAACCAAGGACCGCAAGTAAATAGCAAAATAGCCTTGAATATTTTAAACCAAAATAAGCTAGTGAAGCAATGATCATTTCTACGAAAAGTAAGAGCAAAATAAAAATTGCCGCCAGGGCAAAAATCATAAAAATGGAATTGTCAATGTAATCGTAGAATCCTTCTGGGCGATCATACAATAACTCTCTTATGCCTTCAAATTCATCGGCATGTAATACCAAATCTTGAATTTCGGTCTGTCACATAATGACATCGGCTTGAAAATTGACCTCATCATTGAGTGCCAGCATCATGTGAAAGACATCAATAAAGGTGCTTTCTAATAATGTGACCTTAGATAATTTGTATTTCTCACCACCCACATACTCTTCCAATTTGTAAATATCACATTGTTGAGTTTCCTTGTTCAATACAGAAAACACAGAACCAATTTTAAGTTGCTGTAGAAAACTCTCTTTGGTTTCATGAACTACCTTGACATTGGAAAACAAGGTGAATTCTTGGACCTTTTCTGAATATTCTGAGTAGATGATAATGCCTAAACAAAATAAAATCAATGCGGATAAATACAATTTCCATCTGTTCATAACTAGCCGATTAATTACACCTGCAAGTAAGAAACAAAACTTTGTATAAGCTAGAACTTTCCGACGAATGGGATTATATCAGGTTTAAAAAGTATTCTTGTCCTTGTGCGCCATTCGGCGAATGCCAAAAAAAGCATGGATAAATTACCTTACAAGATCGAAACCATGAGTTGTAACGGAACCACCACTAAAAAAATCCAAAGATCTGACCAATCCATCTTCGTTATTGTAGACCCTCAATTTTAATGGGCCGTCCCAACCGATATAACTTATCTTATCCGTTATTAAATCAGTATAGACTTGGCCAAACAAAGTATACTCTGAAGCAAAGCCTGTACCCCACCAACCATCAAGATCATAAACCTCATCTGTACTCATATCTATTCCATTAATGGCTGGTCTCTTTAAAGAAAATCCCCAACCATTTTCTTCTCCTTGTATCCAATCATTTGCAAGATTCCATACATAAGAACCATAATACTCATTGCCGTATGGCTCGACGAATAAAGAATCATTTTCAAATCTCCAAACATTGGTCAAACTGAGTACTCCTGGATATAGTGGAATTGTAAGAAAATCTACCAACGAATCTATTTTTTCCTCAACAAGAAATCGATTCTCGCTGATTTGATCAATGATCCTCACCTCCAATTGCACGTCTGTATATTCCAATGGCGTAAATGAAATATGGTCATAGTTTTTATGATAAATATATTTACTTACTTGACCCACCACAGGTGCACTAAGGCTAATATGATTTTGTTTTAATGAGCTAATCTCTCCATCATTGTAAACCAAGCCGTTTATAAACCGAATATCGTGATAATTTAACGTAGCATTGGCAGCCAAACTTTCATTGGCGATATATGTACCAAAATTTTCAGTCTCTACCCTGACAAAAACAACTTCACAATCAAGACCTGAAAACAACGCCTTGCCTTCGCTGTTAGATCCTTGCGACCGAATGAGGTTACTTCCGCTTAATGCCTCTTCATAACTTGGGTATAATTCTATATTGTATTGAAATAGAGGCAATTGATTTTGGCATTGAAGACTTGAACATTGGTAAACAAATACTTCTAAGTTACATTTATCATCTTCTGGCTCGATGCGAATAATAGGATCTTCTTCGGCACAAGAAGCCAACAAAAAAATCAATGAGAATAGTGTAATTACTTTCTTCATAATAATTGTTTTGATTGGCTCTATTCTAAATTACAAAATTCTTGCTGTGTTTAAGGTCTGAAATTCTAATCAACCAATCTTCATTAAAATTATCGCATTTAACTAGCTTTATGTGCCCAATTAGACATGGTAGACTTAAACAAAATATACACTTCTCAACGGACTGGTATCCAAAGTAAAAAGGTGTCGACGGATCCCAGATCCGAATTTCAAAGAGATTTCGATAGAATCATATTCTCTTCTGCATTTAGAAGATTACAAAATAAAACGCAGGTCTTTCCATTGCCGGGTAGTGTTTTTGTGCACAATCGATTGACTCATTCCTTAGAGGTTTCTTCTGTTGGACGATCTTTAGGCACCTTGATCGGAAATTTCTTGGTGGACAATTATAAAAATGACCTTAGTTCCGAATCATTAAATTTTTATCGATATGATTTAAGCAATGTCATCGCTTCGGCTTGCTTGTGTCATGATATCGGAAACCCAGCCTTCGGACATTCAGGTGAAGACGCAATTGCAGCGTTTTTTGAAAAAAATGAATCAGAATTAAAACCCAAATTTTCGGAAAAAGAGTGGCATGATTTAATTTATTTTGAGGGCAATGCCAACGCCATTAGAGTTCTTACTCACCAGCAAAACGGAAAAGCACAAGGTGGATTATTGTTGACCTATTCTACCCTCAGTAGCATTGCAAAGTATCCATGTGAAGCGATTGCCAGAGATAAGAAACTCGTTCATCGCAAAAAGTTTGGATTCTTTCAAAGTCAAAAAGATGAGTTTCGACAAATTGCATCTCACACTCAGATGAAAATGGAATCATCTGAACCAATGATCTTTAAAAGGCATCCTTTTGTGTGGCTCGTAGAAGCTGCCGATGACATTTGTTATAATATTATTGATATCGAAGACGCTCACAGATTAGGCATTATTTCTCATCGAGATTGTCACGAAGTCATGTATTCCCTCGTACTGGATCTTCAGTTGGATGATAAACAGCGATTAGATACTCAATTGGATAAAATAAAAAACAAGAACAACAAGATTTCTTACCTACGATCCAAGCTTATCGGAGCCCTCACAAAACATGCTCAAGAAAATTTTCAATCTCAAGTGGATTCTATCCTAAATGGAAATCATGATCAAGGAATTTTTGATGCTATCGTCGAGAAGAGCTCCGCCCTAAAAGAAATAATAAGTTTTTCAATTGACAATATTTACAATAATCGAAATGTGGTCGAAATTGAAAATGCCGGTTATAATGTGATTTATGAACTCCTCCAACATTTTATCCCTTCAACATTAAAAGACAAAAATCTTTTAAGAAAATCAGACAAAAAAGCCTTGAGGCTAGTTCCTGAACAATTCACATACGTGAATGGAACAGACTATGAAAAGACTTTAGGGGTCATAGATTATATTTCAGGCATGACTGATAATTATGCTACCGAAATGTACAAGCGAATAAAAGGTATCGAGGTCGGAATGAGGATTTAAATTTGTTCCTTATATTTTATTAATTTAACAAGCATAGATAAATTCATCAATGCCAAACTGCCTCAATTGCAACAATGTCAACCCGGACAATACAAGTTATTGCAGTCAATGTGGGCAAAAGACCAAAATATCTGAACTTCGTTTTTTAACCATTATTACGGATTTTTTCACGAATCTGTTTAACATTGATTCCAAGATATGGAACACTTTCAAAGCGATTTGGATACCCGCAAAACTTACCTCGGCCTACGTTGAGGGCAAACGAAAAAGTTTCTATAACCCTTTAAGAATTTTCTTGGTTGTTCTTTTTGCTTTTTTTACACTCCTATTATTAGAGATCAAAGACGGAATAAAAAATGTTGATGCCTTTACAGAAGCTCAACAAAAAAATATTTGGGAAGATCAATTGGTAAAAAGGTACGATAGTCTTCAGAACACTGGCAACTATCCACTGATAGATTCCTTTAAAATAGCTCTTTTCGAAATTGAAGAAAAAGTATCTGAAGAGGAAGTTATTGAGGAAATCAATGAAGAATTGGTCGAAGAATTAGAGGATCAACCGGAAGAAGTTTCTGAAAAAATCTTAAAAGGTTTTAAGGATGGTTGGAACAATTATGATGAAAAGACCCCAGAACCCAAAGAAGAAAAAAAGGAAGATTCCGATGAGAATAACCAAGCGGGTATAAAATTCCAAACCGGTGCCCCTATTCAAATTCAACTACCCAACAATGATACGATCATCGAATCAGGTGGACAATTGCTAAATACAACTAAAGGAGGTTTTACGGCATTTGATGGCATTGATGGCAAAGAGTTTTTCAGACTTAGTGCTGATGAACTCACTAAAAAATATGGAGAAGACAAATGGTATCGAGAACTTTTCCTTGTTCAATTTCAAAAAATTGTCAATAATTTGAGTTCATCCATTAGCTTTTTCATAAGCAATGGTACATGGTCTATCGTTGTAACCATTTTGCTCATGGCATTGATATTTAAGTTGTTATACCTAAGACACAATTACTATTACGCTGAACATTTCATTTTCCATTTATATGGTCATACAAGGCTTTTACTAATGGCGATATTCGCTTTTCTCATATCCAATTTGACTGGTTTAGGTATTCTTTTTTTCAATATTTGGTGGATTGCGGGAATGGTATATCTCTTTTTAGGCATGTTGCGATATTATAAACAATCGAAGAGAAAAACATTTGTCAAATTTTGGTTAGTAATTTGGAGCTACTTCTTTGTCACCTCTTTATGTGCATTTCTTATCCTCGCAATTTCTGTGGTTGTTTTTTAAAATGTTGAACATATTTTTCATTTAATTCATTAAGTATTAAAATAATTGATCATGGATCGCAAAAAATTTATTCAAAAATCTATTTTAGGTGCTGCTGGCTTGGGTGCAGGAAGTGAAATCCTAAAGTTGGGGAAGGTTGAATTAAAAGAATCTACCTATGATAAACTAATGGATCAAGTTGGATTTAACCACTTACCAAATAAAGAAATGAAAAAAGTAAAATCAGTTTTACATAAAGCAGAAACCAGAGGTCATGCGAATCATGGATGGTTAGATTCTCATCACAGCTTCAGTTTTGCCAACTATTACAATCCAGAAAGAATGAATTTTGGAGTACTCAGAGTACTAAATGATGATGTAGTAGCTGGTGCGAAAGGATTTAATACTCATCCACATGATAATATGGAAATCATATCCATTCCTCTAAAAGGCGATTTAGAGCATAAGGATAGTATGGGCAATGTTGCGGTAATTAAAGAAGGAGATGTCCAGGTCATGAGTGCTGGCACTGGGATTTATCATAGCGAATTCAATAAAAATGCGGACAAGGAAGTGAAATTTTTACAAATTTGGATGTTTCCAAACAAGAAGGATGTTAATCCGAGATATGATCAGATATCCTTAAAAGATATTTCTCAAAAAAACAGCTTTACTCAAATTTTATCTCCAAATCGTAATGATGCTGGAGTTTGGGTTCACCAAAATGCCTGGTTTCATCTTGGTGAATTTGAGTCTGGTTGTCAGACCAATTACAAAATCAAGATCCCTTCTAATGGCATTTATATATTCGTATTGGAGGGTGATGTAAAAATAAATGATCAAGATCTATCTAAAAGAGATGGCTATGGACTCTGGGAAACTTCAGAAATTTTAGTAGAAGCAAAGTCGGAATGTAAAATTTTAATTATGGACGTACCCATGCAATTTTCATAATATCCTCTGAGCCTCGAAGCTATAATAATTCATAATAAGGTAAAAAGCACTTCAGAGATGCTTCTAAACATCTAAATTTGGCGCATTTTATGCTACTTTAAAGCTTAATTAGTTTAGCAGATGTTGAATTACGAGAAATACCTTAGTGATTTTAATGCGACCATAAATATTCAAGATTTTTTGGTCAACTTTATCGTTGTGGCCATTCTGGCAGTTTTGGTTCAACAATTCTATATTCGCTTTGCAAAATCTCTTTCAGATAGACGAAAATTCTCAGCCATATTTTTACCCTTGGCTCTGGCTACCCTATTGATAATCACTGTAATTAAATCATCGATTGCGCTTTCCTTAGGGCTTGTCGGTGCACTTTCAATAGTAAGATTTAGAGCTGCAATTAAAGATCCGGAGGAACTCACCTATTTGTTTTTGGTGATTGGTTTAGGCATAGTCGGAGGTGCCAACAAACCTCTATTGGCGATACTTAGTTTTGCCGTGATACTGCCGATACTTTATTTACATTCCCGAATGGGAAACAAACAAAAAACACTTGCTGGTAAGACCCATATTAATATTTCTACGAACCACTCTGACAGTAGGCAAATAATTGATTGTATTACCTCTCACTCGAAATATGTGGAATTGAAAAGAGTCGACGCGGCTAAAGAAGAAAATTTCTATGTTTTAGTAACCAAAATAGAAGACATAGATTCGATTGAAAAAATAAAAAATTCAATCTTCGAATTGGATGCATCTGCTAAAATTTCGATTGTAGACCAACCAGATGTAATTCTATGATCATAAAAAATGATCAAACAAAAACATCTCTAAAACCGATCCTGCTACTTGTAGGTCTCCTTTTTACCTTGGGTTTAATTCTCTTCATCTTTTTTAAAAAAGAAACGAGTCCTTTAAATCCTGATGACATTTTCTGTGATATGGAAAAGGTGATTGAGGGGAAACTAGTTTATGGTAATCACCAGTTTGACAATGCCCATACTCGCTCGAATGAACGCGCTCGATCTGGAAAATATTCCAGCAAAATAGACCCCAATCAATCTTATGGTGTAAAATACGAATTGAAGAAATTTAGCATCGGCGATAAAGTCTGTGCCAGCATTTGGAAATGGAGCTCAATTGCTAATGAAGGAATTCTTTCTGCCCAAGGCAATGATGGAACCGATTTTTTTGTTCAAAGTAAAGAAGTAGTTGAAATAAAAGACGACTGGGAAAAAATTCAATTGTGCTTTGAAATACCAGACAACAGTCTACTTACGACAATTAAAATCTTCCCATACAATCTCGGCAAAGAAGCTACCATATATTTTGATGATTTAGAAATAAAAAATCAAACTCAAAAACAACAATCACTCATTAGTGAATTGTCAGAATTTAAACAGTTGGACTTATATATTGACAACTCGGGGATGCGCAAACTTTCCGAAATCAGGGACGAAGCCTTGAGATATGGAATTTTAGTTAACAATGACAAATACGAAGATGCTAAGCTTTTGTTCGATGGAAAATCTCAAGATGTAAAAATTAGGTTAAAGGGAGATTGGACGGATCATCTAGAAGGCAACCGTTGGTCATATAGAATAAAAACGGCAAAAGATGATGCATGGAACAGAATGCAGACTTTTTCTCTGCAAAGTCCAGAAAGAAGGTTTTATGTAAAAGAATGGCTTTTTCATGATTTTCTCGAATTCAATGATGTGTTAACTTCTCGTTATGATTTTGTGTGGCTCAAGCTAAACGACCGTAACCCTCAGCTGTTTGCTTATGAAGAACATTTCGATAAGCATTTGCCCGAATACAAAAAGAGAAGAGAGGGGGTGATATTGAAATTTTCCGAAGATGCAGCTTGGGAACAAAGATTAAGATCCAAAAAAGAAATTGGACATCATGATTCCAAATTGTTAGATGATAAATTTAATTCGGACATTTTACCATTTAAAGAATCAAGATTGGAATCAGATTCCAATCTAATGAAACAATTTTTAGAAGGACGCCAGTTACTCTACAATTATAAACACTATACCAAACCGGTAGATCAATTGTTTGATCTCGAACAAAGTGCAAAATACTATGCCTCATTAGAAATATTGAATGCTTATCATAGTGTTGTCTGGCACAACCAAAGATTTTACTACAACCCAGTCAGCAAACTTTTAGAACCCATAGGTTATGACGGATACATCGAAGAGGCGGAATATAAAATAAATGCCTACGCGTGTTTTGGATATTACAAATCTCATATGCATGAGAATGATTGGCTGAAGTATTATTCTGCTTTTTTTAGGAATGAAAAATTTGCCGAAAAATATGCTTATTACCTCAACAAGTTTTCTAATCAACAATTTCTACAAAACTATTTTGACCATCGCGGTGAAGAACTAGACAAAAGAGTTCTGCTAATACAGAGTGATTTTCCATCATACAATTTTGATAAAAAAGATGTGCTATCTAAAGCGATGGAAATACAAACCTCAATGAAAGCTTTCAACAATATTAGTTTAAAAGCTTTTAGTGACAAGCAATCAAATGGCACCAAATTAATATCCTTAAGTAATTACCATAGTCTTCCATTAAAAATTGTTGGTAGCGGAAAATCAGCATCGAATTCAAAAGATATTATTGAAGAAGATTTGGCGGTAATATGGAGCAACCACCCTACTAAACTTCCTGAATACCAAACCATTAAGATCCCAGATGACCATCAATATATCTATTATAAAGTTTTGGGCTTAGAAAATATCTATTATTCGAAAATCAAGCCTTGGCCTGCCGTTAAAGTCAAAATTAGTCATGGCAAAGCGTCAAATAAACTTGCTGCTCTCGATAAGCTAGATTTTTCTCAAACCTCAAAATCCGTAATACTGAGTGGAAATATCACAATTGATAAGCCACTTATCATTTCAGATAAAACATTGGTGATTGAAGCTGGAAGTCAAATAGATCTGCGAAACAAAGCTTTCATACAATGCAACGATGGCATCTTGACAAAAGGATTAAGAGGATCTCCGATTAAAATATATTCTTCTGACAAAACTGGGCAGGGTCTGCTGGTTTTAAAATCAGATAAAATTTCTGAATTAAATTTTACAATATTTGATCAGTTGGATAATCTTGACAAAGGCAATTACTTTATGACTGGAGCAGTCACTTTTTATGAGTCTAATGTAAAATTGAATCATTGTCAATTTTCTAATAACTCTTGTGAAGATGCGTTAAATATTATTCGATCAGATTTTGAAATTCAAAATATGCATCTCAGCCACACTTTCTCTGATGGCTTTGACGCTGATTTTTGCACGGGCATTGTGAAGGACAGCTATGCATTAAATACAGGCAATGATGCATTCGATTTTTCGGGTAGTCAAATCACAGTAGAAAATTGTGTTTTCGAAGATATTGGAGATAAAGGCATTAGTGCTGGAGAAGAATCAAGTATTAATATTGTGACAGCTAGCGTCAAATCCGCCAACATAGGAATTGCTTCAAAAGATCTATCTCGAGTAGATATTAAAAGCATCGAAATTAAAAACTGTGACAAGGCTTTCGCAGCCTATCAAAAGAAACCAGAATATGGGCCGGGTCAAATACATATCCTTCAATACCAAGCCAGTGGCAATAAGTATTTAGAATTTAAAGAAGAAGGTTCAATAATCAATTTTCCAAGCGTCGCTCAGTGAGATACGAAATCAAATATCAAATCGCTTTAGTAGATAGATTCTTGATCGACCAAAGTATTCTTAATCATCCTGCTTCGTTCACTAAAGCCTTTCCAAAACGGAGAGTAAATAACATTTATTTTGATTCCCCTGATCTATATTCTTTTTATCAAAACATAAATGGCGATCCTGATCGAACCAAGGTAAGATATAGATGGTACGGAGACGTCACTAACTTCAATAATGGTAGAGTTGAACTCAAAAAGAAAAAAAAAGAATTAGGCTTTAAAGAATATATCGATATCTCAGACTCAAATAACATTGAACACGAAATACGAAAAAAAACCTTCGTTGGTCTACCACCGTTTCTTAAGGCTACATTAAAAAATGCCTACGATCGAACTTATTATGTCAGCCAAAATCAGAAATTTAGAATTACAATTGATGAGAATTTGGAATTTAGCAAGGCTAACTCAGCTCATTTTAAATTTAAAGAAGAGGATATAATTATGGAGATTAAGTTTGATCAAAACGATTTCGACCTCTTTGATGCAATAAATAAATACCTCCCTTTTAGGCAAACTAAATATTCAAAATATGCCAGAGGCATTACTAAACTCTATTTTTAAAAAATGATCAAAAAGTCCATCATGTATTTTATCTTGATTTTGGTAATCCTATATTTTGCCTTTACCATCATAGCTCCGCCGATAGTTAATAAAAGTAAAAATAAAACGCTCCTATCAAAACCTTATCAGATTTCAGCTTCTGCCCAAAAGCTTTTAGCCTCCATGGATTTCGTTGCTGACTTACATTGTGATGCATTGTTGTGGAATCGCGATTTGACTAAAAAATCTGATTATGGCCACGTAGATTTTCCAAGAATGAATGAAGGCAATATCGCACTACAAGCTTTTACTTTAGTTACTAAATCTCCTAAAGGTCAAAATTTTCAAGAAAATAGTGCAGACGCTTTTGACAACATTACACCTTTAAGTATAGGTCAAAGACAACCTATTTCAACTTGGTTTAGTCTGGTTAACAGAGCAATTTATCAATGTGAAAAGCTTCACAAATTCGCTGCCGATTATGAACATCCTTTTATCATCATTAAAAACAAAGAAGATTTTCAAAATTTATTAAATCTTCGAGCAAAAGACAGAAACGTCATGGGCGGATTTTTAGGTATCGAAGGCGGCCATTGTTTAGCAGGAAAAATTGATAACTTCCAAAAAGTCTATGATGCAGGTGTACGAATGCTTGGACCGGCACATTTTTTTGATAATGAAATGGGTGGTTCAGCTCATGGTGTAAAACGCGGAGGACTCACAAAATTTGGTTTTGAGGTATTACAAAAAATGGAAGAAAAATCCATGATCGTTGATATTGCCCATTCGTCCGTCTCTGTAATTGATGAAATCTTAAAAAACTACGAAGGTCCAATCCTTAGTTCACATACAGGAGTTCAAGGTTTTTACAATTCTCCTAGAAATCTTGCCGATCGTCATTTATATGCGATAGCGGCTAGAGACGGTCTTGTGGGAATTGGATTTTTCTCAGGAGCAGTTAAAGAAGCGAAACTTGAAAATATTGTAAAAACCATTAGATATACAGCAGATCTCATTGGCATCCAACATGTGGCACTTGGGTCGGATTTCGATGGAAGTGTAACTACTCCTTTTGATTGTTCTGGATTCGGGCTAATAGTCGATGAAATGATGAAGCAAGGTTTCTCAGAAGGAGAAATTCGCGCGGTTTTAGGAGAAAATGTTAAGCGCTTTATGCTCAAGCATCTAAAATAAGTTCAAAGGCTCAATTAAATTGTTTGCCAAAATGCTGAACCCAATATTTACCCACTCTTGCGACGGCCATATCCTCTACCTTTCGATTCATCAGCATTTTGCAATGTGAAGGGCTTTCTATCCAATCCTCAAAAACTTCATTAAAACTCCTTTGTCCTTCTCCTAAATTTTCTCCGACCACTTTCCAATCATATCCGGTCTTACTTATGCGTTGACTTATGTTTTCACCTTTTCGTCCATAGTGAGATAGCTCCCTTCTTCGATTAAGATCCTTGGCATGGGCATGAGCAGAATAATATAATTTATCATTCCACTCAATAGGCTGTACTGGTGGCATTTTTTCTCTCCCACATACACAACCTTTGGCTCGGAGACGATTGACACGTCTAACCATATAATCCTGCACTTTATCTTCTGGTTGGAACGAAAACATCCATATCAAAACTATTGAGATCATACTTATAATACGTACGTATCAATTTTTAATTACATGAATTTCAAAGTATTTAAAAAAAATCAATTGTGGGCTTCGAGTAATTTAGCGCATGCATCATATATCATGTCATAAACACGTTCAAATCCGCCATCGTAATATGGATCTGGAACTTTTCGATTTTGTCCTGGAAAACTATAGTTGAGTAACATTTCGATTTTATCGTGTTGATCTACTTGGGCCATTCGGCGAATGTCATTATAATTGGATTGATCCATTGCGATTATCAAGTCGAATGCATCAATATCTTCAGCAATTAACTGTCTGGATCTCTGACCCTTTATGTCAATTCCATTTTTATCTGCAACTTCGATTGATCGCGAATCTGGCAATTCACCATTATGGAAACCACTGGTACCACATGAATCTACTTCCCAATCCAATTGATTCTCAATAATCATTTTCTCCAAAATACCATGTGCCAATGGTGATCGACAAATATTCCCTAAACAAACCATTAAGACCTTCATATGTTAACACTTTGGTAAATACATGTACTTGTATAATTTAAACGTAAAGCAGAGCTTATTTTTACACCATATGAACAAAATTTATTCATTTTTTTTAGGTTTGGCCATCTTATTTCTTGCGCAAAATTTGTTGGCTCAAAACGATCCTTCCAAACGAAGAAATGGTATGGGTGGTGGTCCTCCAGCGAAAATATTAAGCGGAACAATCTTGGATAAAGGAGACAATAAACCCTTGGAGTTCGCAACCATTTCTATCATTAGTGCAAGGAACAACGAATTGGTAAATGGAACCATTACTGATGAAACAGGGAAATTTAGTCTAAAAGTTAGAGGCAGAAAATTTACAGTTAAAGTTGAGTTTATTTCATATGAGCCTTATGTTTCTGATCCAATTACTCTTGAAAAAGGTCAACAAGCTTTTGATCTTGGCAACATATATTTATCCCCACAAGGAGTGGAATTAGAAGGCGTTGAAATAAGGGCCGAGAAAAGTGAAACACAGTTTACCTTGGATAAACGGGTTTTTAATGTTGGAAAAGATTTAGCCAATCGTGGAGGATCTGCAGAAGATATATTAGACAATGTACCATCGGTAACCGTAGACATCGAAGGTACTGTAAGTCTTAGAGGAAGCGAAGGAGTAAGAATTTTGGTAGATGGTAAACCTTCGTCATTGGTCAATATGGACAATGCTAATGGACTAAGAAGTATACCTGCTAATATGATAGATAAAGTAGAAGTGATTACCAATCCTTCTGCGAGATACGAAGCAGAAGGTATGGCTGGAATCATCAACATTGTTCTCAAAAAAGATCAAGGCAATGGCTTCAATGGTGCCATCGATTTAACTCTAGGGTATCCATCTCAATATGGCATTAGTGCCAATTTAAACTATCGGAAAGGTAAACTAAATTGGTTTGCAAATTATGGACTAAACTATAGATCGAATCCGGGCGGCGGATTTACATATCAAGAAACCACTCAAGGAGATGATCTTTACATTTTAAACTTAGATAGAGATATTTTAAGATCTGGTTTAAATAATAGCATTCGTTTTGGAGCAGATTATTTCGTCAATGACAAAGAGCAATTAACTGCCTCTTTTGTGTATCGATTAGGAGATGAGGACAACCTCGGAACATTGGTGTACGATGATTATTTAAATTCATTCGACAGTCAAGGCTACTTAAATCAAACGGTACGAACGGATGATGAATTCGAAGATGAGCTAAATCAGGAATACAGTTTAAACTACACGAGAAAATTTAGCAATAAGGAGCACAAGCTAAACGCGAGAGTTCAGTATACGGAGAGAAGCGAATCTGAAGCATCTGATCTTTCTGAGACTTTTGCTTTAAATGGAGAAAATCCACAAGAAAGTTTAAAACAGTATTCTAAAAACGATGAGGGTTACAACACTCTTTTATTTCAAGTAGATTATGTTCACCCTTTAGGAAAAGATCACAAATGGGAAACGGGTTTAAGGAGTTCCTTAAGAGATGTTAGAAATGATTTTTTTGTAGGTGAAATCATTGGCTCAGACACAATGGATATCGAAGGATTGGTCAATGACTTTTTTTACAATGAAGATATCCATGCAGGATATTTTATCTATGGTAACACTTTTTCAAACTTTTCTTATCAACTAGGCTTAAGATCAGAATATTCTAATATTAAAACTGAGCTTAGAGACTCAGGAGAAGATGGTAAGAATAGTACAGAATATATTAACCTATTTCCGAGTGGCCATTTAAACTATGCCTTTGATGAGAGCAATAGTTGGCAGATAAGCTATAGTCGCCGGGTAAGGAGACCTAGATTTTGGGATCTAAATCCATTTTTTACTTTTTCTGATAACAGAAACTTCTTTAGTGGAAATCCTTTGGTACAGCCTCAGTTTACCGACAGCTATGAAATTTCGAATATTAAGATTTGGGAAAAATTTAATTTGACTTCGAGTCTATTTTATAGAGTTACCCAAAGTTCGATTCAGAGATTACTGATTGCGGATATAGCTGAAGGCACAACTCTGAGAGTCCCATTGAATATTGGTAATATCTATGACTTGGGAGTAGATATAAATACCTCATTTCGCGGATTAAAATGGCTTAGACTAGATGGTAATTTTAGCATTTTTAGAAATCAACTCAAGGTAAACACCGCAGAAGTAGAAAATTCGGTATTTGATTACTATCGAATCGTGAGAGAATATCAAGGAGACCAAAACAGTTTCTTTGAACAATACAGTTCTAGTTTTAATAACTCTGAAACCATTACGTGGAATGGTCGATTGACAGCCAGAATCAGTTTAGGCGAGTCGGATATTCAGTTAAGAGGTAACTATCGTGGTCCTCGAGTTTCTGCGCAAGGGAGATGGGATCCAGTAGGAAGTCTTAATCTGGGATGGAGCCGTGATTTTTTAAAGAAAAAAATGACGCTTACCTTGAGCGTGAGAGATTTATTTAATTCGAGAAAAAGAAGAGGTACCACAGAATTTGACAACTTTTATCAGTATTCTGAATTCCAATGGAGGTCTAGACAAGCAAGTTTAACAGCAAGTTATCGTATCAATCAAAAGAAAAAAAGAGGTCCTTCAAGAACTGGAGGTGGTCAGTCTGATGGTGGTGAATTTTAAAATTGTTTTAGATTACGACAACCTTTACTCGGGTATAAAAGCTTGACAATGGATAGCTAATAAAATTGACGGATGTCAGAAAAAAGAAAATGCCTCGCTTGCGATAATGAATTATTTGGACGGATTGACAAAAAGTTTTGTTCGGATTATTGCCGTACCCATCATTACAACAAAAACAACCTATCCAACCGCAGCTATATGAGAGAGGTCAATTCTATTCTTAAAAAGAACCTCAAGATCTTAGAAGGTTTGAATCCTCAAGGCAAAACTACAGTCTCAGAAAAGAAGCTTTTGGAAAATGGATTTAGGTTGAATTACTTTACCAATCTGTATACAACCAAAAAGGGGATTACTTACTTCTTTTGCTATGATCAAGGCTTTATAAAATTGGCCAACGGATCCTACACTATTTTTAAGAAAACTGATTTCGAATAAAAAACAAAGCCCTGAATTCATTATTTAGAATCCAGGGCTTTATTTTATTTAAACCGTTTTTATCTCATAATAATAACGGGTGCTGAGCTTTTAAAATTGTCTGCGGCAGATTTAATATAGTATTGACCAGATGGCAAATCACTGATATCTATTTCAATATATCTAGAATTATTGTTGCTAAGATTTTGTTTCTTAACTACCCTTCCTAAATAATCATAGATAATATAATTTACCTCACTATAATCTGTTGCGTTTAGCTTAAGTGTTATTTGGTCAGTTGCTGGATTCGGGAATATTGATATTCTTGTTCCACAATCTGTTTTAATTACTTCTATCGGATTAGAAATAGAATAACATCCATTTAGATCAACATCTATAAAGTTTCCAACTTCTGCTCCACTAAATGCACCTGCATAACTAATGTTGGAGATAAAACATGAACCTAATTGATCTCCATCAAAATCATAAAAAGACAATTCATCGATCGAATCAAAAGTTTCCATGATCTCTCCATTTTCATTTGTAATGACTATGGTATTTAATCCACCATTACCGGTTAAAGTTAGATCCGTAATAAAATCAGGAACGTCATCCATACAGAAATCATAAGGTCCACCATTTAAGGTACCTCCTTCCAAAAAGTAAACACATTCGGAAACAATCTCGATTTCGTCTAAATCCCAAACAGAAATTGTTGTAGATGCAGTACCACTTTCACAATATGGAATCAATTCGATTTCGAAACTTGTAGGTGTTGTAACGGTAAAGTCTGGATTTGAAGAGAAATCAAATTCACTTAAAGCCCATGTCTGGCTTGTAGGAATTGCGTTGTCTTCGTATACGACTACCCCATTCTTTAATATTCTAATCGCAAATAAAGTTGGGTAATTATTTGGCCCAACTGTACCATCTGTCCAAACGAAATTAACCGGAGCTTGCTCATAGAAACTAATGCTACTAATAGATCCAAATCCTTGTGCACCTGGCGAAACCGTAACCGGAATAGTTATCTTCTGAGTTGTATTTGGATCATAGGTACAAGATGTTTCAGCGTTGAAACATAAACCTTCTCCTTCAACTCCCGGTGTACAAGAATGGTATGTATCAGACATTATATGATCACCAGGGATACCGAAAACTGTACACCCAGGGGCATTTGACACATTAGCTGTAAATTCATCAAAGTTGGCATTGGCTTGACAATTATCTAGATCAAACAAGATTGTTGAATTTTGACCTTCCAAACCAGTACGTACCACTTCGATAGGTCCTGTTAAATCATAACATCCGTTGAAATTAGAAATATTAGCACCCATGGTCAATCCACTTAAATTGCCTTCATAAGCGATGTGATAAATATAACATGTACCTGGTCCTGCTGCTTCAAAATTCACATTTTCTAAATCATCAATGGTTTCAGGTAATCCTAAAATGTTACCCATTTCATCAGTGATAACAAATGTTGTATTCGTTCCAACGGATCCTGTTACTGAAATATCTGTTACATAATCATCTGTACCTTCTAAACAAAACTCGAAAGGACCACCAGTTAAATCTCCTGCGCTAGGAGTCTGACTTCCGTCAATGGTCACACTTGCCACATCTGTACATCCTTTCGAATCTGTTACAGTTACTGTATAAGTACCTGGAGCCAGATCATCAATACTTTGCGTTGTTTCTCCGTTGCTCCATGTATAAGTATAAGGAGCTAAACCACTTGTAGCTGAAGCACTTGCACTTCCATCATTTTCACCACAGAAAGTATTGGTACCATTTGCGTTTGCAATTGGTGAGGTAGATCCTTGAATAGTTACAGTTTCTGTTTCAACTTGACCACTTCCATCTGTGACTGTTACGGTATAAGTACCAGCTGCCAAATTCTGGATCGATGCAGTAGTTTCTCCTGTACTCCATTCTATAGAAATAGGGTCAATTGCACACTCGATTTCTACGGTTGCTGCCCCGTTATCCTCACCACAACAAGTATGTGTTTCTACTACTTCAATTTCAAGGTCAGTTTCGTTAGTAATTGTTACTGTCGCGTCGTCAACACAACCTTCATCATCCGTTACTGTTACACTATACGTACCTGCAGCTATGCCTGTCAGAGCATCACTGGAAGATCCATTTGACCAACTGTAAGTATAAGGTGCATTTCCAGAATTTATCGTAACACTTACTTCACCAGCACTATTTGAACAAACTTCATTTTCAGACTGAAGTGAAATACTTAAGTTAATAGATGAATTGACTGTAAAAGATTCTACTACAGAACAGCCGTTTCCATCTGTGACGGTTACGCTATAGCTACCTGCGGTTAATTCAGAAATACTACTGGTAGTTTCTCCATTTGACCAACTAAAGTTGTAGGCTGCTGAATTACCAGTCACATTTGCAGTAATTGCTCCATTATTTTGACCACATGAAGTATTAGTACCTACTAAAGTCACAATATGACAAGGGTAAATCCCGAAGTCGATGTGCTCGTCAGTATTACCATCAGCTGAGTCATTATTGGCTGGATTGTAACACTCACTCACACCATCATTTAATGGAGAGTCATCATTATTAACTGGACATCCAACTCCAGGTCCTGTACTATTGTTATATCCATCTGGCAAGTTACTAATACTCGTTTGGTAAGTTACAGCAGGATCTAAGCATAAATTATCAGGACCTGCATTAGGACCAAATTCATAGGATCCATCTCCTCCTGTAACTGTACTACTCAATTGTGTTACAGTTCCATTTGCATTACATTGAAATAGATTTACAGTTACTCCGGCAACTCCATTTTCACTAGCCCCTTGACATCCGTTATTATTTAAATCTGCGAATACGACTCCTCCCAAACTTGTACAAGGATAAAGACCAAAATCAATATGCTCATCTTCATTACCATCATTTGGATCATCATTGACTGGATTATAACACTCACTATTTCCGTCGTTTTGTGGTGAATCATCCTCATTTCCTGAACACGCATTTCCGGCACCAGTACTGTAATTATATCCACTCGGTAAATTGCTGATACTTGTTTGATATGTCAAAGTAGGATCCAAACAAACATCATTTGTACCACCTGGACACGTAAGATCCATCTGCACCAGTCGTTACTTATGTATGTTTCCATCATCGTTACACTGGGTCATAGTTATTGTCACACCAGCCAAACCATCACCAGTAGATTCCTGACACCCATCGTTATCAAAATCTACAAAGACGGTTCCTCCCATACTCGGACCATCGATCGCGTTTACAGTAATGCTTTCGACATCTGTACAACCTTCGCTATCAGTTACTGTAACTGTATAGTTACCAGCATCTATATTCATTAAATTTTGAGAAGTAGCACCATTACTCCAAACAAAAGAATTTCCACCACTACCTCCAGATACCATGAGTGATATTGAACCATCGGCACCTTCACAGGTCGCGTCAATTGCTGTCAAAGCAACACTTGGACTTGATGAATTTTCAATATTTACACTAGCCATATCCATGCAGCCATCATCGTCTGTCACCGTTACTGAATAATTACCAGGGGACAAATTGTTAATCGTGGCATTTGAAGAACCATTACTCCAAGAGTAAGTATATCCTCCATTTCCACTATTGATCATCGCAGTTGCACTTCCATTGTTCTCTCCACAGCTCGTATTTGTACCCAACGCACTGATGTCTACACTAATAGAACTACCTACATTTACTGAAGCTTCATCTGTACAGCCTTCACTATCTGTAACTGTAACGGTATGTGTTCCTGCTGATAAATTATTGATACTTGAACTTGTAGAACCGTTGCTCCATTCGTAGCTATATCCACCACTTCCACTCGTTGCACTTGCATTTGCGCTACCATTATTTTCTCCGCAACTTGTGTCTGTGTGAGTAGTTGAAATATCTGGGCTACTAGTCGAATCAACATCTACAGAAGCGACTTCAGTACAGCCATCATTGTCTGTAACTGTAACTGTATAAGTTCCAGCGGACAAATTATTGATCGTTGCAATTGAAGAACCATTGCTCCAAGAATATGAATATCCTCCATTTCCGCTATTAACACTAACTGTTGCACTTCCATTGCTTTCTCCACAACTCGTATCTGTACCTGATGCACTAATGTCTAATCCGATAGAGTCATCAATGGTTACAGTGGCTACATCTGTACAGGCATCATTGTCCGTTACCGTTACTGTATAATTACCTGCAGACAAATTATTAATCGTTGCATTTGAAGAACCATTACTCCAAGAATAAGTATATCCTCCATTGCCACTATTGACACTTGCACTTGCGCTACCATTGTCTTGTCCACAACTTGTGTCGGTGCTCGATGCACTTATATCAACGCCGATCGAACTACCAATATTAACATTAGCTACATCCGTACAACCTTCGCTGTCTGTAACTGTAACTGTATAAGTTCCAGCTGATAAGTTATCGATATTTGAACTCGTAGAACCATTGCTCCATTCATAGCTATATCCACCACTTCCGTTGGTGGCACTTGCGCTAGCACTACCGTTATTTAGTCCACAACTTGTATCCGTTTGAGTAGTAGCAATGTCTGGACTAGTGGTTGCATTAATTGTTACAGAAGCTATATCCGTACAACCTTTAGAATCAGTAACTGTAACCGTGTATATTCCATTACTCAAGTCATTTATTGTTTTGGTACTAGCCCCGTTGCTCCAAGAGTAAGAAAATCCTGCCAAGCCCATTGAAACATTCGCCGTGGCAGAACCATTACTTTCTCCACAACTAGTATCCGTACTACTAATAGAAACCAAAGGGTTCGAGGATTCTCCAACACTCACAATCAATGCATCAGTACATCCATCGCTGTCGGTCACGGTTACGCCATAATTTCCGGATGAAAGATTATTTATTGTATTATTCGTAGCTCCCGTATCCCATAAATAGTTATAAGTTCCAGTACCTCCAGTTGCACTTACCGATGCATTTCCATTACTTTCACCACAAGTCGTGTCCTCAAATGTTGCAGATAACACAGGATTAGTACTATTGGCGACATTGACCGTTGCTACATCTGTACAACCATCATTATCCGTAACTGTCACCGTATAGTTTCCAGCTGATAAATTATTGATCGTGGCATTCGATGAACCATTACCCCATGAATAGGTGTAACCACCATTGCCACTATTTACACTTACGCTCGCACTACCATTATTCTCTCCACAACTTGTATCCGTACCTGATGCACTAACATCTAGTCCCATCGAAGCTCCTACATTTACTGTAGCTACATCGGTACAACCTTCACTGTCTGTAACTGTAACTGTATACGTTCCTGATGATAAATTATTGATCGTTGCATTTGAAGAACCATTACTCCATTCGAAGCTATATCCACCACTTCCACTTGTCGCACTTGCACTTGCACTACCATTATTCTCTCCACAACTTGTATCTGTATGATTAGCAGAAATATCTGGGCTGCTTGTCGCTCCAATATTTACGGAAGCTACATCTGTACAACCATCACTATCTGTAACTGTAACTGTATATGTTCCTGATGATAAATTATTGATACTTGCGTTTGAAGAACCATTACTCCATGAATATGAATATCCTCCATTCCCACTATTTACACTTACGCTCGCACTACCATTGTTCTCTCCACAACTTGTATCCGTACCTGATGCACTAACATCTAGTCCCATCGAAGCTCCTACATTTACTGTAGCTACGTCTGTACAGCCTTCACTGTCCGTAACTGTAACATTATAATTTCCAGGGGATAAGTTATTAATCGTGGCATTGGATGAACCATTACCCCATGAATAGGTGTAACCACCATTGCCACTATTTACACTTACGCTCGCACTACCATTGTTCTCGCCACAGCTTG
>JAHDHU010000082.1:0-3986 GCA_020631135.1 Saprospiraceae bacterium
ATCTCTATTTTGAAAATCTCCCGGATCGTGTTCGATTACTACTGATCCTGATGAACCACTCACACCATCAATGGTATAGTCTACACCTTCTACCGCATTACCAGAAATTGTATAGTTAACGGTAATGTCAGAAAATGTTCCAGTTGGATTTTCAACAGTAACAGTTACTGATCCAGCGTTTTCATCAACATCTTGAGATGGGAGAACAGCTTCGTTTCCTGGTGCATCAAATGCAACGTAACCAGGAAGTTCTGTTAGGTCATAGTTTTCCTGTAAGTCAAAGTCATTACCACAAGAGGCTAAACCAATGACTAACAAGAAGTAAAATATATTTTTAATATTCATTTTCTTTTTTTTAATAGTTATTAATTTTCGAACCACTGTGGTGTGTCCGTTGGAGGATTGGCAGGTGTATTCACATTTGCCGCAACCTCATTAGGTGGATAATCAAATCTCTTGAGAATAGTAGAAATAGAAGTACCAGGAACTTCTGCCATTGCTGGCACCTTAGTTCTTCTCACTGAATTCCAAGCAACTATTGGTCTCAAGAAAGCCTCAAGGTATAACTGCTCATGAATATCTGTCATTGTCGCAGTCCCATAATTACTAACGTAATCAGCAATTGTAGCTGCATCAATAGTTGCAGTAGCACCAGGAATCTGACCTCCCCAGAATTCTAAGATCTTAGTTAAGCCATTTTCAAAATGCATTTGAGGATCATCACTTGTTACATCTAGCATCGCCAATTCAGCTCTATAAAAATCTATTTCTGATGGCAAGAACATAATATGTGGCAGAGTACCTCTAATGGCAGCGTTAGAGATGGCAGCATATAGATTATCATTTTCACCGGCATACATTGCTTGGGCTGGAGGACCAGCATCATTTGGATCAAAAATTAATAAATCATATCTAGGATCTCCACTGTCTTTCAATAAATCATGAAATGGAGCTCCAGGAGCATGGTAGGTATACACTTCGTTACCTGCAGGTCCCCAGAATGCCGTCAAAATTGCTTGATAAGCATTCTCACCACCTGCACCACCTGGGTACTCAAGCAAAGCAGCTTCAGCATTGGTTTCAATAACTGGTTGCCCTAAAGCAGCAACCAATTCACCATCTACAGATGTATCTTTGTTTCTTAACAACATCAAGATTCTAATTCTTAATGAGTTAGCCCATTTTCTCCAACTATCAATGTTGCCATTATAAATCAGATCTCCAGTACTTACACTGAACTGACCACCATCAATGGCATCGATCAAAGCAATGGCTTCATCAAGGATATCGACACATCCTTCGAAAACATCTTTTTGAGCGTCAAAATTTGGAGACGGGAAATTTACGCCATCAAGTGCTTCAGAAAATGGCACGTCATTCCAAATACATGATAATTCAAAAAATGATTTTGCTTTCAGGATCTTGGCAATGGCATTTACATTATTAAATCCAGCACCAGCGGAGATAGCATCGTTTTCGACTAATGCTAAGTTCCCTAATACTTGAACATAATACATCCTCCAAGTATTTCCAGTAAGGAAACTCGATGTATTCCCTTGTTGAGGACTGTTGAAGCAAAAGTTCAAATGTTGGGGTACATCCATCATTCTAGAACCAAGTTCAGTCTCGAATCTATTCGAGTACTGTACCAAAACATAAGGCAATATTGCATTTGGATCTGCCGAGGAAGCAGCTAAAGGATCAGTATTGACGTCAAGTGTATCCTCACATGAAACGAAAATGCATGCCATTAAAAGGTATATAAATGAAAATTTTATAAATTTCATAATTCTGTTATTTAATGTTTTTAAAATGATGCTCTTAAGTTCACACCAATACTTCTTGTTTGAGGAATATTCGCTCTTTCTACTCCCCATCCATCTCTTCCTGAACCGAATAGGTTAGATTCTGGATCAATGTGAGGAACTGTTGACCATAACATTGCCACATTTCGAGCTTCGAGACCAAGGGACAATCCTCGAAAGAAAGTTCTATCCACAACTGATTTAGGAAATGTATAGTTTAATGATATTTCACGAAGTTTCAAGTATGAAGCATCAAATATCCAGGGTTCCGAAACACTCCCATCATCTAAAGCTGCCCACCATGCTTCTGCACTCACCACTGGCACATCGTTGTCTCTAACTGTACCATCTCCATTGTCTATCACACCTTCAGAATCAATAAAAGTTCCATCTCTTCCGAATAAAGTTTCAGAAACCAATCCTCCTTGTTGTAAGTTTTCAACAGTAGAAGACTTCATCACACCTCCAGAACTCCAATCTACCAAAATGGATAAATCAAAATTCCCAATACTAAAACCATTACCAAAACCCATTGTAAAATCTGGCAAAACTGAACCGAAAGTCCTTGTTTCACCCGCAATTCTTGTCCCTGTTAAAGGATTTATAAGTGGGCGACCAGAGGTTGAATCTCTTTCGAAGGGAATAGCTAGCAATTCAAAGCCGCCATTCTCAACAGCAACAACTTGAACAGAATTAAAAGCACTCGAAATTAAAACTCTATCCACATCCTCTGCCAATTCAACAACATTAACTTTGGCTGTTGAAAAATTAACAAAAGAATTCCAGGTTAAATTTTTCCTTTTTACAGGAACAAGATCTAGCGTGACTTCAATTCCTGAAGTATTAACTTGACCAATATTCGTTGTAATATTATTATTTCCAGTAGTTTGAGGAATTGGTAATCTTAAAATTTGATCACGATTTGCGGTTGTAAAAGCCGCAACATCTAGACCAACTCTGTAATCAAAAAACTTCATCTCAGCTCCAATTTCATAACTTGTTTGTTGCTCCGGTCTAAGATTGGCCGGAGGAATGGTATTTCCTTTTGAAAAAGCCAATCTATCATCAAAAGGAAAAACAACATCTAAACCATATTGTCCAGTTGCTTCTGCTTGAGCGAAAAACACAGGAAGCAACCTATAAGGATCAGTATCTTTACCCACTTGAGCAGCACTCAATCTTAATTTGGCATAGTTTAATCCATTACTTTGAATATTTAATGCATCAGTTAATACTAAGGCCAAACTTGCAGATGGATAGAAATAAGAATTGTTATCCAACGGTAATGTTGAGGTCCAATCATTTCTTCCTGTTAAAGTTAATGTTGCCCAATTTTTATAGGAAAGATCGATTGCACCATAAAGTCCCATAACAATACGCTCTTCATAATCCCTCAATGGCACATTTAATGAAGTATTACTTGGATCGAATAATTCAGGAATTAAAAACTCTTCTGAACTTAATATTTCAAAAGCTTGTTCTCGCCTATTGTAATTAAAACCAGCTAATACATTAACCTTAAAATCATCGCTGACAGGCATTTTATAATTTCCTATGATATCTGTATTAAATTGTGAATTGTTGATATTAGTAACATCAAATGTACCTGTAATTCTCTGAGCTGTACCTACTCGATTGGATAAGAATCGATTATCCTGATCAAAATCATAACCAACCTTACCTGTTAGATCAAAGTTTTTAAATGGCGAGTACGTCATTTGAAGATTAGTCAAAATACGTGTGTCCTCTCTATCGTTTCTATTTTCATTTCGAATCCAATAAGGATTATTAGATAAAGGCTCCACTTGATTGATTTGGTTTCCAGCTTCATCAATCCATGGCAAATAAACTGATGGATCTAAAGCACCACTAAAAGAACTTAATCCAATGATGTTTGGGTCATTAGCACCAGCAGCTGCAGTCCCTGCTGAGTTAGTCCGGATGAAATTCACACCGAATCTACTTTTTAATTTATCTGAATGATTTACCCCAGCGTTTAAAGAAAGACTATAGCGATCCAATGTAGAGCCAGGAATAACTCCTGTTTGGTTTAAAGTTCCTAAACTTAAGCGATAATTCATTTTTTCACTTCCATCAGAAATTGCGAAGTTATTGATGATAGATCTTCCTGTTTCAAAGAAATCTCTCACACCGTTGTCAGCAACTTTTGGTAAAACACCT
>JAHDHU010000082.1:3996-10961 GCA_020631135.1 Saprospiraceae bacterium
CTTGCTCTCCTGAAACAGGAAGCGTAACCGGTTGACCAATGTTTAGAGGACCCCAATCATTACCAACAGAAGAAGAGTCATATTTCATTTGACTACCCATCACATAATCTTGCTGATAATCAGGAATTACAAATAAATCATCAAATCTGTATGAAGAGTTAATTTCAACTCTTGCCTTGCCATCTTTACTTGCAGATCCTTTTTTGGTTGTAATGATAATTGCACCTGCAGCGGCCCTAGAACCATAAAGAGCAGTGGCTGCAGCTCCTTTCAGAATACTCATAGACTCTACATCATCCGGGTTAATTACAGAAGCTCCATTTCCAAAATCACGATTTCCAGATATTCTAGATTGGCCTGCAAATTGATCATTATTGATAATCATTCCATCAACAACCCAAAGAGGATCATTATCACCACTTAAAGAAGTAGCGCCTCGAACAATAATTTTGGACGAACCTCCCAAGTTTCCACTGGTATTGTTAATTTGAACTCCAGTTACTTTTCCTTGAAGTGCATTAACAATGTTTGTGGATCTTGCCTTTACTAGTTCTTCGGATTCAATCTCGTCGATACTGTAACCAAGGCTACGCTCTTGTTTTTCGATACCCAATGCAGTAACAACTACCTCGTCTATCAATTGACCTTCAGCCAATGTAACGGAAACGCTACTTTGACCAGATATATCTATGGTCTGTGAAGAAAAACCAGTATAAGAAACAACTAAAGCGTTGGATCCTTCTGGAACTTGTAAAGAGAAATTACCATCTATATCGGTAATTGTCCCTAAGGTAGAGTCTTCAATAAGTACGTTCGCACCGATCAAAGGCAATCCCGTTTCATCCACTACTGTTCCTGTCACTGTTCTTTGTGCTACGGCTGCAGAAACCGTAAAAAGAAACATGAAAAACAGTAAAGAAAGTTTTTTCATACTAAGTCGATTTTAGTTAATAATAGATTTAAATGTTTTTTCTAAAACGTGTTAACACAATGTTAATAAAAAAATGGTATTAATACTGAGTAAAAAGCAATTAAAAAGCTCCACGCAGCTATTTTGACCAGTGCAACGTTACGAGCCATTTTTATTCATATTATCTTTTTAACTGATGTATATACATTTGAATAACATTGTTTAACCCCATATAGATAGAATCGCACACCAAAGCATGCCCTATAGAAACTTCTAAAAGACTTGGAACGCTGCTTTTGTAAAAGTGAAGATTCTCCAAATTTAGGTCGTGACCGGCGTTAACACCAATTTCACATTTGATCGCCTCTTGGGCTGCGATAACATGTGAAGAAATTGCTTGATCTCGATTTTGATGATAATTATTGGCATAGGTTCCCGTATAAAATTCGATGCGATCAGCACCAGTTTCTTTGGCTGCTCTTACCAATTCTATTTCTGGATTTAAGAAGAGGGATACTCTGATTCCGTAATCCTGAAGTTTCTTTACAATTGGAATCAATTCTTCCTTTCTATTAATGGTATCCCAACCTTCACTACTCGTTAATACTCCTGGAGGATCTGGAACAAGTGTGCACTGATGTGGTCGAACTTCGCAAACGTGATTAAGAAATTTTTCGTTTGGAAAACCTTCAATATTGAATTCTGTCTTTACGACTTCTTTTAAAATGGGAAGATCATCATATCTCACGTGTCTTTCATCTGGTCGAGGATGAACAGTTATTCCTTGTGCTCCAAATTCCTCACAATCAATGGCTACTTGTCTTAGGTCTGGGAGATTGGCTCCTCTCGAGTTTCTTATGAGCGCAATCTTATTGATATTGACACTTAATCTGGTCATATTAGAATTTTTGGTACTATGAAATTATTACTTTTGCTCCTATGAATAAAAGCGCAAATCAAAAGCTTTTACAAAGATCAAAAACTGCTTTGGTATTTGGAATCATTGTAATGTCACTTTTGGCTTTTTCTTTTTGGACAAACATCTTGCTGTTGGCTTTAATAGGTTTGACTTGTTCGATAGAATTTTTGAAATTAATGCAAGAAGTTCGATCCAAATTTGAGCTCAATGAAATCGTTATTTTTTCATTGGGCATCGTTTTTATCCCAATTGCTTGTTATTGGATTTGGGCAAATGGAGAAGAGGTTTTTCTAGAGGGATTGATTATAATTTCGTTTTTTTATTCGACATTGGCAATCATAAATCTATTTAAGGAACTGAGTTTATTCAATTATCCCCGATTTGCATTGACGCATGTCGAAATATATATTTTAATGCCTTTGGTGATTGCCTTTGGAATCCTATACCAAATTGAAGAATTTAACTATTTCTTGTTAAAAGTTGTTTTGCTGATTTGGACCTCCGATACTTTTGCATATCTGGTTGGATCTAGAATTGGTAAAAACAAACTCCTTACTTCTGTTTCTCCCAACAAAACAATCGAAGGAAGCTTAGGTGCTGGTTTTTTTACAATAGTAGTAAGTGGTACCATTGCGCTATATAGTAATCAAGATTATTTTTATTGGATTGTCATTGCCTTAATTATTTGGATTTTCGGAAGCTTTGGGGATCTAGTAGAATCTAAATTAAAAAGAAGCATTGGTGTAAAAGATAGCGGTAATTTAATGCCTGGACATGGAGGCTTTCTTGATAGATTTGATAGTTTTATTTTTGTTTGGCCATTTATTGGTTTGTTCCATTGGATTTATAACATATGATACATAAAGAAGGATTTGCTACCATTCTGGTTGGCATTATTGCATGCGCTTTAATCTTATTTGCTTTTTACTCTTGGCTCTCTTCTTATGTACGGCTAGCCTACATCATAGCTTTGGTACTTATGATTACCATTTTGCAATTTTTCAGAAATCCAAAAAGGACAATCGACAAATATGATAACAACTTGGTATATGCACCAGCGGATGGGAAAGTAGTGATCATCGAAGAAACGGAAGAGACCGAATACTTTAATGGAAAGAAAATGATGGTATCCATTTTTATGTCTCCCATAAATGTACATGTAAACAGGAGTCCGTTTGGAGGCGAGATAAAATATTCTAAATATCATCCTGGCAAATATTTAGTGGCATGGCACCCCAAATCATCAACTGAAAATGAACGGACTACGGTTGTTTTTTCTAATGGCAAAAAGGAAGTTCTTTTAAGACAAGTGGCAGGAGCTCTCGCAAGAAGAATCGTATGTTATGTTAAAAGCGGAGATCGAGTGAAACAAGGTGAAGATTTTGGATTTATAAAGTTTGGTTCGCGGGTTGATATTTATCTACCCCTCGATGCCAAAATAAAAGTTAAACTAGACCAGGTAGTTAAAGGAAATAAAAATCTAATTGCAGAAATATGAGTAAACCTTTGATATTGGTTACAAATGATGACGGCATTGAATCCAAGGGGATCAAATCCTTAGTCGAAGTCGCAACAAAATTTGGAGAGGTAGTTGTAGTTGCCCCTGATGGTCCACAATCTGGGCAAGGTCATGCCATCACTTTAGTATCGCCAATTAGAATAAGGAAGCGCAAAATATTTAATGGCGTAGAATCTTATGAATGTAGTGGGACACCGGTTGACGCAGTCAAATTGGCAAAAAATATAATGTTGAAAGATCGAGAAATAGATTTGTGCCTATCTGGGATTAATCATGGCAGCAATGCTTCTTTGAACATTATCTATTCAGGCACGATGTCCGCCGCTATGGAAGCGAGTATGAAAGGTATAAACGCGATAGGGTTTTCACTTTTGGATTATTCGAAGGACGCAGACTTTTCGGCATCAAAATATTATGCTGAAAAACTCATTGGCTCAATGCTCGAATATCAAGGACCGAAAGGAAAATTATTAAATGTCAATATCCCTAAACTGAGTATTGAAGAGATAAAAGGAATCAAAGTTTGTGAACAAGGAGAAGGAACTTGGGACGAAGAATTCCAAGAGTCCCTAGATCCAAGAGGAGAAACTTATTATTGGCTAGGTGGCCGTTTTGTAGGAGAAAAACAAAATCTTAAAAGCGATATATGGGCATTGGAAAACAACTATATATCCGTGGTTCCTTCTCATCACAACCTGACAGATTATGCATCAATGGACTCTTTTGTATATCTTGAAGATAATTCTTAAGACCTCGTTTTAACTATGAGAAAAGGAAAATTTGATCATGTTTTAATAGGTTTGGTTATAGCCTTTATCGTTTCGACCTTAGGTACCTTACTGATATCTGGATTGGCAACGATGCTAGAAAATAGCGGCATTATGGACGAAACTACTTCGAGCATTTCTGGTAGAAGAAGTCGAACGACTTATCTCATTGGCATTTGTTTAAACATTATCTCTATCAACTACTTTGGAAGAATGCGTTGGTTTGAATCTCAACGCGGCAATCTAGTAGGCACCTTTATTTGTGCTATGATCTGGCTTTATGTATATAAAGATTATTTATTTCAACTCTAGGTTTTGAAAATCTACATCATTGCTGGAGAAGCATCTGGAGACCTACATGGAGCATCACTTATTTCTACCATTCGGCAATGGGAGCCTAATATCAAAATTAGAGCTTGGGGAGGTGACAAAATGAAATCCGCAGGATCTGTACTTGTGAAACATTATAAGGATTTGGCTTTTATGGGCTTTATGGAAGTTGTCAAAAACATAAATACCATTTTGAACAACTTAAGATTCTGCAAAAAAGATATTGAGGAGTTTCAACCAGAAACGTTGGTTCTCATAGATTATCCTGGTTTTAATTTGAGGATTGCAAAATGGGCCAAGAAAAAAGGAATAAAAGTAGTCTATTACATTTCTCCTCAGATTTGGGCCTGGCATAGTTCGAGGGTAAAAAAGATCAAACAATCTGTGGATGAAATGTTGGTAATCCTCCCCTTCGAAAAATCCTTTTATGCCGAGCATAATATGAATGTAAAATATGTTGGACATCCTTTGACAGAAATTCGGGCAAAGTTTATACCTGATCCAGATTTTAAAAAAAAGCATCAAATAGAAGATAGAAAAACAATTTTGTTGATGCCTGGTAGTAGAAAACAGGAAATAAATCGAATGCTACCGATATTTGCTAAAACTTCTAAACGATTTCCAAATTATCAGTTTCTTTTGGCGGGCATAAACACTATAGACAGATCATTATACGAGAAACACATTGCCTCTAGTTCCATTAAATTAATATATGATGAGAATTATCAATTAATGTCAATTTGTGATTTGGCTTGGATTAGTTCAGGCACCGCGACTTTAGAAGCTGCAATATTTAATCTTCCGCAAATCGTTTGTTACAAAGGAAACCCGCTTTCATATCAGTTGGCAAAGCGCTTGGTTAAAGTTCCCTTCATTTCTTTGGTAAACTTAATCGCCAACCAGCAAATTGTGACTGAATTGATTCAAGAGGATTTTGCGGTGGATGCATTGATCGATGAAACGCAGCGCTTAGCACAAAATGCTGCAGAAATGAGACAGCAATACAATAACCATGTCGTATCTAAATTGAGCAATCTGAAGACTTCAGAATTGGCGGCGAAAATTATCCTTAACCCTCGGCCTTAGCCTTTTTTGCTTCTTCACGTTGCATAACAGTCACTCTTTCATGAAGTGCCTTAGGCATCTCCCCTGCAATGATTTCTTGAGCTTCTTCTAAAGTGATAGACTTTGCTTGTTCAGAAGTAATTCGTTGGTCATTGATTTTCTCGATTTTGAAGCTTTTTTTCTTGAATCGAATAAAGGGTCCCCATCGGCCATTTTCAACGGCAATTTTTTCCTTTTCCCAAACTGTGATGTATCTATTGGCCTCTTTCTCTTCTTTGATTTTAATCAACTCCATCATGTCCTCCTCAGAGATGGTTTCCGGATCAAAACGTTTTGGAATGTTGACGAACAGATTGTTCCATTTGAAGTAAGGGCCAAACCTTCCTTTACCTTTAGTAATAGGAAGATCTTTGTATGTTCCTATAGGAGCAAGTTCCTTTTTCTTTACTTCAATCAGTTCGATGACTCTTTCTTTAGAAAGTTCGGTAGGTTCTTCATCTCGAGGTATCGAAACGAACACTTCTCCAAATTTTACATAAGGACCAAATCTTCCAGCGTTTATGCTTACCTCCTTTCCATCGTATTCGCCCATGTCAATCGGCAATTTAAATAGCTCCATGGCCTGTTCGTAGGTAATGTTGCTAATGGATTGACCGACCTTTAAGCTGGCAAATCTTGGCTTGCCTTCCTCTCCTACTTCGTCCACGGTCCCGATTTGGCAAACGGGTCCAAATCTGGACATTTGAGCTAAAACTGTATGCCCTGTTTCTGGATCAGTTCCTAAAATTCTTGTGCCTTTTGCCCTTTGAGCGCCTTCAATTGTCTTTTCAACCCTATCATGGAAAGGATCGTAAAACTCGTCAATCATTTCTTTCCATTGCTCTTTTCCAGCCGCAATTCCGTCCAGTCTATTTTCAACTTCAGCAGTAAAACTGTAGTTCATGATATTGTCAAAATGCTCACTCAAAAAGTCTGTGACCACCTCTCCGATATCACTTGCGTATAATCGATTGGAAGTAGCACCAGTCATTTCGGACAATTCATTTTTAGCTAAGTCTTCTTCTTTAAGGATGTACTCCGTATATCTTCGCTCTCTTCCTTCTCTGCTTTCTTTGGTAACGTAACCCCTATCCTTTTGCATAATTCGAGAAATTGTCGGAGCGTACGTGGATGGTCTTCCGATGCCAAGTTCTTCAAGTTTTTTCACCAAGGTAGCTTCCGTATACCTTGCTGGAGGTCTTGTAAATCTTTCGGTTGCTTTTAAATTATCCAACTGCAGTTTTTGACCTACAGATAAAGGAGGTAAAATACCTTTTGCTTCACCTTCTGCATCATCATCAGTTGCTTCCATATATAACTTTAAGAATCCATCAAATTTGATGACTTCTCCTTGTGCTTTTAAAATATAATCTGGCTGAGTAGAAATTTGAATATCAACAGTGGTTTTTTCTAACT
>JAHDHU010000083.1 GCA_020631135.1 Saprospiraceae bacterium
ACTAGATCCTAAGTCTAGCATGTCTACCAGTTCCATCATACCCGCATCTGAAAACTTTTTTTTCAAGGGAGTGCAAAGATATATTCTTTAGCTTAAATAGGCAGGTATTTTAAAGTCCTTTTTACATGAATCAGAAATGGACCGAAATCATCTTTCAGTAATAAATAAGCAATAATTATCTATTATTGCAAAGAAGGATAAAAAAAGCCATTGTGAATGTAATCGACATAGACCTTTTCAATGCTTCGAGCAATTTTTTTTAGCTTTGTTTTTAGCTTAAACGCAATGTAAAAATGCCTCAAGGATTAGCCATAAATGATGTTGAAAAGAAAGAAATAAATAAGGTATTTCAGCGGCTATTTCGTAAAATCAAACCAAAATTAAAGGACAATGATGAAGAGCTTCTTAAAAAGGCTTTTCAACTTGCAGTAAAGGCGCACGATAAGCAAAGGCGTAAATCAGGCGAACCTTATGTTTTACATCCGATAGAAGTTGCAAGAATTTGCCATGAAGAAATAGGTTTAGGACCTACTGCTGTGACATCAGCTATCTTACATGATGTGGTTGAAGACACCTATGTCACTTTAGAAGATATCAGTGCTTTGTTTGGGCCTAAAATCACAAAAATTGTCGATGGACTCACCAAATTAGATGGGTTATATAACGTAGAAAGTCCTCAAGCAGAAAATTTCAAAAAAGTACTTTCTACCCTTGTAGAAGATGTAAGAGTGGTGCTTATTAAAATGGCTGATCGGATTCACAATCTTAGGACTATCGATGCGATGCCAAAGGCCAAACAGCTTAAGATTGCAGCTGAAACTAGTTATATCTATGCGCCTCTTGCGCATCGTCTAGGTTTATATCAACTCAAAACTGAGTTCGAGGACATTTGTATGCGGATCACCGATACAGAATTTTATGAAGACATCGAAACTCAACTTAAAGAAACAGAATCTGATCGAAGCAAGTACATACGCAATTTTTTAAGACCTCTTAAAAGTCGATTAAACGAACATAACATACAGTATAGGACAACAGCAAGAATCAAGGCCATCTCATCTATTGCGAATAAGATTCGAAAAAAGAAAATTCCATTTAGCCAAGTTTATGATCTATTTGCAGTTAGGATTATGGTAGACGTCGATCCGAGCCTAGAAAAAAGTACCTGCTGGCAAGTTTATTCTGTAATCACGGATACATACACACCTATTCCAGAAAGATTAAAAGATTGGATCACTACACCAAAAGGCAATGGATATGAATCTTTGCATACAACGGTGATTGGACCAAAAGGAAGATTCGTCGAGGTTCAGATTCGGAGTGAAAGAATGAACGATATTGCTGAAAGAGGATTTGCAGCGCACTGGAAATATAAAGAGGTAAAATCCAATGAGAATGTTTTTGACAAATGGTTAAATAATATTCGAGAAATCCTTGATGCCAACCATAGTGATGCGTTGGAGTTTTTAAATGATTTTAAAACCAATTTATTTAGCGAAGAGATATATGTTTTTACCCCCAACGGGGATATGAGGATTTTACCTAAAGGAGCCACTGCCTTAGATTTTGCCTTCGAAATACATTCTGATATTGGATACCATGCTACGGCAATTATGGTAAACAACAAGCTCGTACCAATGGGCTTCAAACTTTCTAATGGAGATCAGATTTCGGTAACTACCAAGAAAAATCAAAAACCCAAAGAGGAGTGGCTCAAGATGGTCGTGACAGGAAAAGCTCGCTCTAAGATTCGTTCTGCTATGAAAGAAGAACGACGCAAAAAAGGAGAACTCGGTAAAGAAGCATTGATGCGTAAGATCAAAAACATGAAAGCAGATTTCGAGGAAAATATCGATATGCTCGTTAAACACTTTGGTTTTACATCGCGACCGGATCTATATTTTGCAGTTTCAACAGAAGCTTTCAAAGTCTCTGAATTAAAAATATTTACAGTCGAAGGAAATAAATTGGTCCTTAAAGAAGAACCAAAAGGAGACATCGCTCCGAAAGAAGAACAAACTAAAACAAAAGCAAAATTTACCAATCGTTCAAAAATATTGGTAAATGGAGAATCAGCGGATCAGTATCAATTTGTATTGGCTCAATGTTGTAATCCTGTGCATGGTGAATCAATCTTTGGTTATTTAACCGCAACGAAAGGCTTAAAAATACACCGTACAAACTGCGCTAACGCTACCCATCTGATGGCAAATTACGGTTACAGAATTTTAAAAGCCGAGTGGGCAGATAGAGCGGCAAGCAATTTTACTGTTGACTTACTGATCATTGGAGTGGATTCTGGAGTTGGGGTAATACAAGGAATTACAAATGCAATTTCTGATCGTTTAGGTATAAACATAAGATCATTTAATATTAAAGGTGACGAAGGATATTTTGAAGCACGTATAAGTTTAGTTGTATTGAACAAGGATCAACTAAATGTGGTTATAAAAGAAATACAAGCTTTAGAACATGTTTCTAACGTAACGCGTATCGACAAAGCCTCGAAATAATGGAAGTAAACGAACAAGTTAGAGAAGAACTAATTCAGGAAGTAAAAAATATTTTTTCTGTTCATTTAGAAAAAAACAGTTATCGTAAAACTCCTGAGCGATATGCCATTCTCGAAGAGATATATCGAAGAACAGATCACTTCGATGCCGAGGCTCTGTACATTCATATGAAAAACCAAAATTATAGGGTAAGTCGAGCAACTGTTTACAATACACTCGAGCTTTTAGTAAATTGTGATTTAGTGACAAAACACCAGTTTGGAAAAAATTTGGCCCAATACGAAAAGTCATATGGTTTTAAACAACACGATCATTTGATATGCGTGGACTGTGGACAGGTAATGGAGTTTTGCGATCCTCGAATTCAGCAAATAAAAACAATGATGGGCGATATTTTAAAATTCAAAATCACCCATCATTCTCTCAATTTATATGGCAAGTGTGACGGTGCCTGCGACAGAAAATAAATTAGTATTTAATAAACGCCTTACTGCCTTTTGCTCTTTTAGTCGCTAGTTGCAAAATATATTCACCAGCTGACAAATCTCCTAAATTAAACTTCATCGTTATGCCTTCTACTGGATATTGTCTAATCAATTTTCCTTCTATTGAGTAAATGGAAACAGTACATTCTCCGATTTCATCATTCAATTTTAAAGTAAGTTGACTGGATATTGGATTAGGGAAAAGTTCAAAAGAAGCTTCATCCAGCAGATCATCAGCATCGGCCAAAAAACTAACTGTTGATTTAGGATCTCCGAACAAAACAAAAGCGGATACAACATCGTTTTCAGCGAGTGCCCATGACTCTCCTATGTTGTAAGGTTCATTTACATTATAATGATAAAAGAAGTTGTTTTACATAGTTGTCTATTAGATCAATCAAAAAACAAAGAGAATTTTTGGTTTAGTATCATTTTTGGAATTGAGTCATATTTATTTTTAATCTATATAAATATTTTCTATACGTGAAGGTATTTTATACCTTTGAGCTTAACCATTAATCAACAATTATAATGGCCGTAGACGTAATCTTAGGACTACAATGGGGCGACGAAGGAAAAGGAAAAATCGTCGATTACCTCGCAAAAAATTACCAAATAGTTTGTCGTTTTCAAGGAGGCCCCAATGCTGGCCACACCCTAAAAATTGAAGGAAATAAATATGTTTTACATACCATTCCTTCAGGCATTTTTAGAGATGGAATAGAAAACATTATAGGAAACGGTGTCGTCATCGATCCCATCACTCTCAACAAAGAAATCGATAAACTTAAAGAAACAGGGATTGAGTTTATGTCGAGATTATTGGTATCCAATAAAGCACATTTGATTTTACCAACACATAGATACTTAGATGCCGCATCCGAAGCGTCCAAAGGGAAACAAAAAATAGGCTCAACTTTAAAAGGAATTGGACCGACCTACATGGATAAGACCGGAAGAAACGGATTAAGAGTTGGTGACATTTTCCAATCTTCATTTAATGCCAAATACAAATCTCTAAGAGATAAACACTTGGCTTTACTAAGACAGTATCCACCTATCGAATTTGACCTCGAAGGCGAAGAAGAAAAGTGGTTTACATGCTTAGAAACGATTAAGCAATTAAAGGCCATCGACTGCGAATATCATATAAATCAAGCGATAAAAGAAGGAAAACAAATTTTGGCTGAAGGAGCTCAAGGTAGCATGTTGGATATCGATTTTGGGACCTACCCTTATGTAACTTCTTCCAACACAATTACTTCAGGTGTATGTAGCGGTTTAGGGATAGCACCTCAACAAATTAGAGATGTAATCGGGATTACCAAGGCGTACTGCACCAGAGTTGGAGGTGGTCCTTTTCCAACTGAATTGTTTGATGAAGATGGTGCAAAACTCGGAGAAATCGGAATGGAGTTTGGCGCTACCACTGGAAGGCCTAGAAGATGTGGATGGATAGATATCCCTCAGCTTAAATATACTTTAATGATTAATGGAGTAACTCAGATCGTCTTGACTAAGTTGGATGTTTTGGATCACTTCGAAGAGGTAAAAGCGGGATGTAAATATTCTATCAATGGTAACGAAACGGATCAACTACCCTATGATTTAACGACCCAAGAAATTGAGCCAGTTTATTGCGTTTATGATGGTTGGAATAAAGATATGGCTGGTACTGATGATTTCGATAAATTACCTCAATTAGCAAAAGATTATGTGAGCGAGCTTGAAAAGTTGTTGGGAATGTCGATAAAGTATGTTTCGACGGGACCTGAACGAAAAAGTTTAATCGTTCGAGAGGTGTGAGGTGTGAGGTGTGAGGTGTGAGATTTTAGATTTTAGATTTTTAGATTTTTAGATTTTTAGATTTCGGCTTTGGAATTTTAAAAACCTAGATATTATCTAACCGTATAAATAAATATTGGTCATAAGTTTCTCTAGCTTGCTTCTGATGGTTTTCGGTTTGGCATCAAATCCATTAGCCATCACCGCAAAAGAAACCCATTTACCTGATTTACAATGGATATAACCTGTGTAGGTTAAAACACGGTTCATTGAACCACTTTTGAGATAAACTCTTCCAGCTGCTTTTGATCCTTTAAAGAGTCCAGCCACGGTACCATTTCTACCTCCTACCGCCAATAAATTACAGAGCTCACTTCTATCAATCTTAGTTGTCATTTTCTGAAGAAAGCTCGCCAAGCCATGTGGACTTATATTGTTTCTAACTGATAGACCACTGCCATCTTCCATATGTATGCCCTTGGTGTCAACCTTTAATCGATTTAAAAATTTATTGACTTCGTATAGACCGTGACCTCCGCTTCCAGTATGACCTTTCTTTTTCGCAATAGTTTTGAGCAGCGCTTCGCAGTAAAGGTTATTGCTGGTCAAATTGGCTGATCGTATAATCGACTTTAATTCAGGAGATCGAACCTCAGCAATTACTGTTCGACGAATTTTTTTTGTTTCTTTCGGATCATAAATAGACTTGTAACCGGACGAAGGAACCTTTGCTTTTTTCAGAGCTTTGTATAAATGAAATGCAGCAAAAACAGGGGGATCTGGAATTGATCCCTTGATATAAAAATTTCCGCTACCGGCTGGAATTGTTCCGACAATACGTTTATAGTAATTATTCGGACCTCCAAAAATATATGCGTTATCCTTAGTATTGGCACTGTCAACTGTAATCTCATTTGAAAATTCTAACCCCGGAATCTCAGGAGAGTAATATTTTATTCGCGGTCTCCTACCGACTTTACCTCTCTTGTCAAAGGCGACCAAATATTGATTTTCATTAATGTTTAATCCCCAAGCTCCAGCGGCATAATAATTTCCGAGATCATTCCATTGCCAAGAAGGACAAACTGGAAAGGAGTGAAGATAAGATTCGTCAGCAATGATTTCTCCATCTATGCACGTAATGCCAAAATCCTTAATCTCTTTCACCAAACGTTCAAGAAGTCTTTCAAAATTTAGCACACTACTAAACTTACTGCTACCTAAGGTGGGGTCTCCAGAACCAATAAAATAAACATTGCCTTCCAAAGTACCATCCGCTTGGATTCTACCATCATAAGCAATGGTTGTCACAAATTCGAAATCTTCTCCCAGTAGTTCCAATGCTGTGAAAGTGGTAATGACTTTTTGAGACGAAGCCGGCACAAGTACTTTATTCTGCTCTATCCCAGCTAAAGTTTTACCCGATTCGAGATCCACAACTGCAACCCCAATATTGGCATATTTAAAATGTGAAGAAGCTATTGCTGCATTAATTCGCGTTTGCAGTTTTTCGCTTTGCGCGAATGCAGAACCTAGCTGAAGTAAAAAGCAAAAAATTAAAACAAGTATTCTCATTAGAGAATTTTAGATTCAAAACCAATGTGAAACAAGGCATCACCTTGATTTACCACACTTGCGTTGTTATGACCAACAATATATCCATCTGTCTTAGCAAAAACCTTGACAGTCTTGGTTCCAAATGGATCTTTAATAACTCCTAATTGCTCTCCTTTACTCACTTGAGCACCTGATTGTCTGGACCAAATAAACATTCCCGAATAGGGAGCTCTTAACCAAGTACTCTTACTAAAATGTACAATTTTTTCTTCTTCAGGAACATCTGTTTCGAGCATTTTTAAATGGTTTAAAACACGCATAATACCATCTATCCCTTTTTCTATAGATACACCACAAAGCCGCACCGATTCTCCTGCTTCATAAACCACTGCTGGGATACCCATAACGCTACATGTTTTCCGAAAGGATTTTGGGATTAACGGTTTTTGAAGGATAAAAGGAGCTGAAAATATTTGAGCCAATTTTTTACCTATTTTGTCAGCTTTTTGATATCTAATCTGAGGGTAATTATACCTTGAAGCTCCACCAGTATGAAAATCCATCGCCAAATCTACATACGGCAATATTTTCTTGGTTAAAGTTCGAGCAACCCTTGAGGCTAAAGATCCGGACATACTTCCTGGAAAACTTCTATTAACATCTTTACCATCAGGCACATCTCGACTAAAATTTATGAATCCAAACACATTGAGTAAAGGAATCGCGATTATGGTTCCTCTTTGAATATTTAGCAAAGCATCTTGATCCAAAATTCTTCGGATTATTTCAACCCCATTAATCTCGTCTCCGTGCACACCTCCCAATAATAATACTACGGGACCAGGAAACTTACTGCGGTATATGTGTGCGATTAAATTTATTCTTGTGTCAGACGGCAACCTACCAACATTTATAGAGATCGTCCCTGACTCCCCTGGAGCAAAACTTTCTTTATCAATAATTATCGGATTGGTGTGTTTATGTTTACTCTCTATGTTTAAGGTCTCCATGCTGCTTTTGCGTTTCGTTCAATCATGGTAATTATCTTCCCTGCGATGTCTACTTTGGTCGTGGTTTCGATTCCTTCTAAGCCTGGTGAAGCATTAACCTCTAATATTAACGGTCCACGAGATGACCTTAGCATATCTACACCTGCCACTTTTAAACCCATCGTTCGGGCCGCTTTGATGGCAATCATTTCTTCTTCAGGAGTAAGTTGATCTATCGTGGAAGAACCACCTCTATGTAAATTGGATCTGAATTCTCCTTCTGCGGCTTGACGTTTCATAACTCCAACAATTTCATCATCAACAATAAATACCCTAATGTCCGCACCTCCAGCTTCTTCAATAAACTCCTGCAGCATCGCCTTTTGATTGGTCTTGAAAAAAGTTTCTAGGATTGATTCGGCGTTTTTCCTACTTTCTGATAAGATGACACCTAAACCGTGTGTACCCTTCATCAATTTTATAACAAAAGGATGTGAGCCTACTCTATCAATCATACTCGGCATAGTATAATAGTTTTTCGGAATAATGGTTCTTGGCACCCCAATATTTTGAGCAGCCAACATTTGTAGACAAATCAATTTATCCCTCGCGCATAACAATGCGGATGACCCCAGGGTTGTGAAAATTCCCATAGATTCAAATTGCCTAATTACAGCCGAACCATGAGAAGTAGCTGAATTACCTATTCGCGGAATAATCGCTTGAACATCACTAATCTTACCTCCTAAATAAAATACCTCAAGTCCACCATCCTGAACAATAAGATCACATTGCATGTGATCAACTACTTCCACATCATGATTTCTAATTTCTGCTGCACGCACCAAACTCCTTGTGCTATACAAAGAAGGGTTTCTGGATAAGATTACGATTTTCATTTTCTTAATGCTTCGATTATTCTGACGTAGAATATCTAAAGTAAGTACAAAACATATACCATACAATTCTAATATCTGAAAACATAACTTTAAATATCTCGGGGTTTGACTATCTTGTTACCATGAGCGTGGCAATAGAACTGAATAATAAGAAAACCATTCGAGCTTGGGCACTTTTCGATTGGGCCAATTCAGCGTATGCTTTGGTTATTTCAACCGCTATATTTCCTCCATTTTTTGAAGCAATGACGAATGAAAACGTAACAATTTTTGGAACGACTCTAAGAAATACAGCTTTGTTCTCCTTTGCCGTTTCCATTTCATATTTATTTATGGTATTTGTAAATCCCGTATTGGCAGGCATTGCCGACAGCGGTGGTAGACGAAAGTTCTTTTTAAAATTATTTACCACCTTAGGAGGAATCGCTTGTATTTCAATGTTCTTTTTTGATCACTCGGGTTATGTTTGGTGGGGTACCCTTGGATTTATATTGGCGACCATTGGATTTCAAGCTGGTACAGTTTTTTACAATGCGTATTTGCCGGAAATCGTTTCGGAAGATCAATTTGATAAGGTTAGTGCCAAGGGCTTTGCCTATGGATATATTGGTAGTGTGATTCTTTTAATCGCCATACTCGCATTGATACAGTTTCCACACATCTTTGGAATGGAAGCTTCCTCACTACAAGCCAGATTAGGCTTTGTAATGGTTGGTATTTGGTGGATTGGGTTTGGATATTATGCAATGAAAAGGTTGCCTGCTGATGTGAGAAAACCCAAAGAAAAAGGGGCAATCGTTAAAGGCTTAGATGAACTAAAATCGGTTTGGAAAAAAATCAGTCGAAGCAAACATGTACTTAGGTTTCTTTGTTCTTTTTTCTTCTACATATCCGGTTTAAATACCATCGTTTATCTCGCAACCATTTTTGCGAAAAAAGAATTGAATATTGGACAAAGTGAACTAATCGTAACGGTATTAATAATCCAACTTCTTGGAATGGTTGGAGCCTTCTTTTTTGCTTGGATCAGTAAGATATTTAACAACAAAGTAGCGATTGGAATAATGATCACCATTTGGATGTTACTTTGTTGCATAGGCTATTTTGTAGAAAGCGAAACCATGTTTTATGTGCTTTCAGCCACTGTTGGATTAGTAGTTGGAGGTACTCAAGCGGTATCTAGATCAGCGTACGCAAAAATGGTGGAAAACAATAAAGAAGAACTTAATTCTTTTTTCTCTGTTTTCGATGTAATCAGAAACTTAGCTGTGGTCGCAGGAACCTTTGTTTTTGGATTTGTAGATCAGATCACCAGCAATATGAGATACTCAATTTTATCTGTTGCTTTATTTTTTGCGTTAGGATTGGTATTTCTTCTGATCACCAAAATGGAAGGAGCTAAGGCATAGAAACCGTTTATGCAAATAACTTATCAGTATCTCTCATCTTATTAAGGTAACATCATTGACAAAAGAAAGCTGGTCACCATTTTGACATACCCCATTAATCAAAACTACATAGACAGCAGGCATCAATTCTTTACCTTGGAATGTACCGTCCCATGACGGCTTGGAATCAGCGGACTCGTGTATCTTATTTCCCCATCTATCAAAAATGATTAGCCGTTCGAATATTACATCATTTGAATAAGGCTGGAATACGTCATTAATACCATCACTATTGGGTGAAAATATATTTGGAATATAAGCGTTACAAATGTCATTAGAACAGTTTTCTTCCACTTCTAATTCAACAACTAGGTTTAGCTCAAATGGACATTCATCCTCCTCTATAAATAGAGAATAAGTACCCGGCTCTGTATAGATTCCTGTTTCATGTTCTATGGAGTCTCCCACACATATTTGATAAAACTCAAATCTTTTTTCGATATCCAATATCGTAAGATCTGTGGTAACTACGCTATCACATCCGTGAACGCTTACCAAAGTGTCAACATAACTACCAGATTCTTGATAAATACTTGAATCGACTATTAAAGAATCTCCATAACACAATTCAACAATTTGGTTTTGAAAGAATTTATCAACAACAATCAACTCAGTACTAACGGTACTATCACATCCGAATGAATTTGATAGCATATCAATATAATTTCCAGATGAAGTATAAAAATTAGAACCCACTTTTAAAGTATCGCCATTACATATTTCGATGGCTTGAAAATATTCAGAGTCATCTAAACTAAATACTATTGTAGTTACCACACTATCACAGCCCGATTGGTGGCTCATTAAGAAATCGACATATTCCCCTTCTGCAGAATAAAGATTCGATCCAACCATAACCGATTCTCCTGGACAGAGTTCTACTTCTTGAGAAAACTGTATTTGGTTCAGAAATTCTAGATTGGTAAAAACCACACTATCACAACCTTGATCATTTTCGAGAACATCTATATATTCTCCATCAGAAAAGTATAAACTGTTACCTACAAAAAGTGAGTCCCCTATACAAAGGTCAATCGATTGAAAATACTCTGAAGGATCTATTACATTTAAATCTATAACCACTATACTATCGCAACCTATGATACTTTGAAGTGTA
>JAHDHU010000084.1 GCA_020631135.1 Saprospiraceae bacterium
GGATGAATTTAGATTTATTTCCGCCTCTCTCTGTGCATCATTTTTAACAGTGGTCTTGTCATTGTTGCAAGCATAAAATAAAAATGTACACAAAGAAAATAGCAGGAGCTTGGATAGTTTATTCATTGGTATGTATGATATTAGCCTTCTCAAATTTAAAAATAAATGCTTTCAGAGTTCTTAAAATTTTTTGACTCAGAAAATATTGCACTTACGAATTGTCATTTCCTTCTTGGTGTGAGTAGCGGAAAAGATTCGATGTGCATGTTGCACTTATTTATGGCTAGTGGAGCACAAATTAGTGTTGCGCATCTTAATTACAATCTACGTGGTGAGCATTCGATCGGAGATCAAGAATTTATCTCTAAGTTTTGCAAAGAAAAAAGCATTGCATTTTATACAAAAAATGCTTTTAAATCTATTGAAAGCAAGAACACTCAAAACTGGGCTCGAGACCTACGTTATCAATTTTTCGATGAGCTAGGCAAAAAAATTAAAGCTGACTTTATTTGTACCGCGCACCATAAGCAGGACAATATCGAAAGTTTTATGTTTAATCTTTTTAGAGGGTCAGGTCTTAAAGGTTTAAGTGGAATCGCACAAAAACGAAACAAAATATTAAGACCACTTCTAAATTTTAAAAAAGATGAAATTGATCAATTTGTTAAAGACAAAAACATCTTATTTAGAATAGATGAGAGTAATCTTCAATTAGATTATGATCGAAACAAAATACGTCATAAGATACTACCGACCGTTAACGAAGTTTTTCCAAATGCTTTCGAAAATATTTCAACAGCTATTAGCAATATCAATGATTCGAATCTCTTGCTGAATAATTTTATTTCGAACTGGAAAGAAAAAAATTGTGTCGAAAATGAAGCCTCATTAAAAATCCCAATAAGCGCACTCAATCGATTAAAAGGAAAACGCAGCTTATTGTTTGAAATTCTGTCTCCTTATAATTTTAATCGTTCACAAATTAGGTCTATCCTAGATTCATTGGGAAAAAGCGGATTATTTCAAGAAAGTTCTAATGCCACTTTAAGAATGGAACGGGAAGAATTGATTTTATTCAAAACGTCTCAACCAAAAGAATGTGAAATTGTTATCACTGTAATGGAAGTTCATGAAGTTCAATTTAATAAAGATGCTTTTCAAGAATACATCGATGGAGATAAAATGAGTCCTCCATTGGAGATTAGAAAAGTAGCTGAAGGGGAAAAGATGCAGCCCTTAGGAATGAACGGTCAAAGTAAAAAGATCAGTGACATCGCCATTGATTTAAAAATGAGTTATGAAGAAAAACAAAACTTAAGAATAGCTGTGTCAAATGAAATTCCGGTGTGGTTAATTGGACATGTACTGGATCATCGGTTTAAGATAGATTCTTCAACCAAGAAGATATTATCTCTCCGGACAAAATCAATTAAGTCCTAAAAATTAAAATCTAGATGTCCCAACGAAATTCTATTGTCCATCCTTCTTACATTGTTTTAACCTTGGTCTTGTTTGGAATCACATCTCTATTTTTGGGATTATCTGGAAGTTATTTATACAACCGTATTCAATCTGGTGCTCCTCCTATCGAGCTGCCAAGTCTTTTTTATTACAACAGCTTATTATTGGTTTTGGCAAGTTTAGCTTTAATGCGTGCCAAGAAAATGTACGTCAGCGATCAAACTGAGCGTTACAAATTATACGTGATAGTTACACTAGTGCTTTCTTTTGCATTTTTGATTTTTCAGATATTCGCTTGGCAACAACTCCAGGCCAGCGAAATATTTATCAATTACAGCAACATGGCTTCGTATTTATATCTAATTTCTGCAGTTCACTTTATCCATGTTGTTGCAGGCATTCCTTTTTTGGTCGTATTCATATACAAGGCAATTAAGTATATGAAAACTCCTGTTAGCGTTTTGGTTTACTTCTCAGATCCTGCTAAGAAAAGATCTCTCATTTTGTTAAGTTGGTACTGGCATTTCCTAGATGGGTTATGGATTTATTTAGTCCTTTTCTTTCTCATTAATTACTTGATTAAATAAGTTCTTCTCAATTAAAATATATCTTTGTATTCAAATTTTTAATATATATTAAAATTGTAATATGTCAGAACTTCAAGGGAATGTAGATATTGAGGTTGCCAAGAAATTGGGCCTTAACGAAGAAGAGTTTGAGCGGATCAAAGTTATCCTTAAAAGGGAACCAAATTTTACTGAACTGAGTATTTTCTCTGTGATGTGGTCGGAACATTGTTCGTATAAAAACTCTATAAAATATCTAAAAACATTACCACGCGAAGGTGATCGACTCTTGGTTGAAGCAGGAGAAGAAAACGCAGGTTTAGTTGATATTGGTGACGGGTTGGGTTGCGTCTTCAAAATTGAATCCCACAACCACCCTTCCGCAATTGAGCCTTATCAAGGAGCAGCAACTGGTGTGGGGGGTATTCATCGAGATATCTTCACAATGGGAGCTAGACCAATTGCTGCTATGAATTCTTTGAGATTTGGAGAACTGGATAAAAAACATACACAGCATTTGGTGAAAGGCGTGGTCAGCGGAATTGGTGATTATGGTAATTGCTTAGGAGTACCAACTGTTGGTGGTGAAGTTTACTTTGACCCTTGTTATAATCAAAATATTTTGGTCAACGCTTTTTCGGCTGGAATTGTTAAAGTAGATCAGACAGCAAGTGCAATCGCGTCAGGTCCAGGCAATCCTGTTTTTATTGTTGGTTCGGCCACTGGTAAAGATGGTATCCACGGAGCAACATTTGCCTCAGCTGATTTGACCGAAGATTCAGCAGATGATTTACCTGCGGTCCAGGTTGGAGATCCATTCCAAGAAAAGCTTTTATTGGAAGCAACGCTTGAAGCAATTCAGTCTGGGGATGTAATAGGAATTCAAGACATGGGAGCTGCGGGTATCACCTGTTCTACCTCAGAAATGAGTGCCAAAGCTGGCACCGGTATGAAAATAGATTTGGACAAAGTTCCTACAAGGCAGTCCGATATGAAGGCGTTTGAAATCTTACTTTCTGAAAGTCAAGAAAGAATGTTGATTGTTTGTGAAAAAGGAAAAGAACAAACAATACTTGACATTTTTGATAAATGGGATTTAGAATGCAAACAAATTGGAGAAGTCACTGATACTGGTAGACTAGAATTTTTCAAGAATGGAGAGCTGGTTGCGGACGTCCCTGCTGATGATCTTGTCCTAGGTGGAGGAGCGCCAGTTTATGATCGAGAATACAAAGAACCGGCATACTTTGAAGAGATTAAAAAGTTCTCTTTAGAAGATGTCAGCATTCCAACTGATTGGGTAAATACTGCAAAAAAGTTATTCCAATCTCCCAACTTAGTTTCTAAAAAATGGGTTTATGAGCAATATGATTCAATGGTGCGAACCAATAGCATGGGCACAAATGATCCTAGTGATGCCTGTATCGTCCGTGTAAAAGGAACTAAAAAATCTTTGGTTATGTCGACAGATTGCAATTCAAGTTATGTTTATGCAGACCCATATGTTGGAGGAATGATTGCAGTGAGTGAGGCTGCTAGAAACATAGTTTGTTCGGGTGGTGATCCTGTAGCGATTACGAATTGTTTAAATTTTGGAAACCCATACAATCCAGAAGTTTATTATCAATTTGTACATGCCTTGAAAGGAATGGGTGATGCTTGCCGTAAATTTAAAACACCTGTCACAGGTGGAAACGTAAGTTTTTATAACCAATCTGTTTTTGGTAATGAAACCGTTCCGATCTATCCCACTCCTACTATCGGAATGCTGGGCATCATGGATGACCCATCGAACAAAATGACCCTTCAATTTAGATCGCCTGATGATTTAATTTACTTGATCGGAACTGCTACAAACGACATCAATCAGTCTGAATATTTAAAGAGGATTCATGGAGTGTATAAGTCACCTGCACCATATTTTGATCTTTCACAAGAATTTGAGATACAAGAACATGTTAAAAAAATGATTAGGAGTCGTCAGATTTTGTCCGCTCATGACATAAGTGAAGGTGGATTGTTCCAATGCTTGATAGAATCATCAATGGTTAATAACTTTGGTTTCAACGTTACAACTAACCCAGAAATCAGAAAGGATGCTTTTCTATTCGGGGAAGGACAAAGTCGGATCGTAGTTTCTATCGAACCAGCAAAAAAGGATGAATTCGAGTCTTATTTAAAAGGCAATGATTGTGATCACCTATTGTTGGGTTCCGTCACCAGTGGGAGCATAATTATTGACAATGAAAAATATCCAGATATAAAATACTGGAATGATATTCATCAAAACACTATAAAACAAGTATTAGAAAATTAATATTAGCCATGAAAGAAGGAATTAAATTATTAGCGGCTCTTTTAGTTTTAGCATTGGTAAGTTGCCAACAAAGCTCTGGAATTGTTGGACAGATCACCGATGCGAATAACATGACAATTTATTTTGATCAAATAAGTTTAGACAACACCACACAATCTTTGGATCAAACTACTTCGGATGCGAGCGGAAATTTCAACTTAACAATTCCAGAAGGTTTGAGTAAAGGCATGTATCGTGTTAGAATTGGCGCAAAAAGCATTGAGTTACTTTTGGATGGTTCGGAAAAATCGATAAAAATAAATGGGTCTCTTCAAGGACTGGATAAATTCGAACATACAGTTGAAGGATCTCAACTTACACAACAATATTTAGATCCAATGAAAAAATTCGTTTCTAAAGAATGGAATGTACAACAACTAACGGAATACATTAAAGGGGATTCTGAGGCATTGCCAGCAACTCATTTAGCAATGAAAGTATTCCAAGCGAGAACAGCCTATTTAGACGTTCATAAAGCTGTTTTAGAAAAAGTCAATAAATCTGATTTGGTGGGTACCCCAATAGCGATTACTTACGGGTCTACGGTCAGCCAATTAGATGCTCAAAAAAGAAGGGAAGATGCTTTGAAAAAAATTCAGGTTGGTCAACCTGCGCCAGAAATCGCATTAAACAACCCAGATGGGAAGGTTATGAAACTTTCAGACCTCAAGGGACAAGTTGTTCTAATTGATTTTTGGGCTTCATGGTGTGGCCCTTGCCGAAAGGCAAATCCGCATGTGGTGGAGATGTACGATAAATATAAAAAAGATGGATTCACTGTATTTAGTGTTTCCCTTGACGGAATGGACAGTAGAACCAAGAAGCGATATAATGGTGATGAATCTCAAATCAAAATGCAATTGGATAGATCCAAAGAGAAATGGCTTGCCGCAATCAAACAAGACAATCTTAAATGGGACTACCATGTGAGTGACCTCAAAAAATGGGAATCTGAAGCTGCCGCTGAATATGGAGTAAGATCAATCCCTCAAACATTTTTAGTGGGCAAAGATGGATTGATCGCGGCTGTCAATCCTAGATATGATCTCGAACAACAAATTCAGAAAAACATATAATTTATCTCGATCGCTTTGTGGCAATATTTATGTCATGAAGCGATCGATTAATATCGCTGTAGCCGTAGCAGCGTTTAACGACTCCGCTCCTAAACTTTTTCTTCCAGATATTCCAATTTTTTGATTTAACAGGTTCAAATTTTCTTTACGGATTCCTTGTCCTTCATTACCAATCACCAAAAAGGTCTTATTTGGTTGAGAATCAAAATTCGAACTGCCATCGATGGTTGCGCCAAAAATATTGAAACCATAATCTTTCACAAGTTTTAGTTCTACTTCATGGCTTGCGACTCTTAAAAATGAGCCCATACTAGCTTGTATCGATTTGGCATTATAAACATCTACGCAATCCTTAGATAGAAAAACATTCTTTATACCATACCAATCACAAATCCTTAGAATTGCTCCAAGATTTCCTGGATTTTGTATTCCATCCAAATAAATACTAAAATCGATATCATTTAAATCAGGGATGACGTGTTTGGGTATTTCAACAACACATAAAATATTAGAAGGAGAACTCAATTGGCTTATCGATCGAAAACCAAGCTGATCCGCGAGTAAAACTTCGAAATTCTTGTTTTTAATTAATGGCTTATTTCGCTCCAACCAGGACTCATTACAAACAATATACTGAATATCAGCTCCGTTAGATATTATAATTTCTTCGCATATTTTATCACCTTCAGCAACGTATTTGTTATACTTTTGTCTGTACTTTATCTTGTGTAATGACTTTATGTATTTGACTTTTATTTTAGATAAAATGGATTGCAATTTTTTGATTACTTGTGAGCTACAAAAATAGGATAAGCTTTGAGAATGAATGGTGAGGCTTCCAATCGATTTATTGAGCTTAAATATTGCTTCCCACTTTGGGCAGTATTATTTACGATTTTATTAGGTGGATGTAGTACAGAAAGATATATCCCAGAAGATCAATATCTTCTTACAAAAAATAAAATTGTCATTACAGATCCTGAAAACGTAGAAGACAAAACTAAATTAGAATATCAATTAAGTTCACTACACAATCAAGTTCCAAATTCCAATTTTTTGTTCTTTTTTCCGAAAGAAGGATTTTACTACCGTAATGATGAACCCAAAGACACAAGTTGGTATCGAAGATGGATCAAACGAGACCTAGCACAAATTCCTGCTATTCTTGACACCAATGCCACTCAAAAAACTGCAGAAGAAATGGAATTATTTCTGCGAAATTTAAAAGGCTATTATCACGCGAAAGTTGAGACTGAACAAGTTCTAAGTCGCAAGAATGCAAGAGTCAATTATTTGATAAAAACTGGCAAGAGGTATTACGTTAATAGTGTTCAATACATAGGTTATGATGAAGAGGTAATTTCTATTATTGAAGATATCAAAGAAAAGGCTATCGTCAAAGAGGGCGCTCCCATTGATGTAAGCTTATTCGACAAGGAAAAAAACAGAATTTCGCAACACTTACAAAACATTGGATATGCAAATTTCAAATCCAATAGATTAAAGATATATGGTGATAGCGCTGGACTGGATCAAAAAGTGGATATCTTTCTTGAATTAATCCCGAAGCCAGATTCAAGTAATTATCAAAAGTATTCAATCGGTCAAATAAATATTCATACTGATTATATCCAAGGTCAAGATCTCTCAAAATCTGAAGTTCTCAAATTGGATAATAAGAATTTTCTAAAGCAGTCAACAAATTTTATTGTCAAGCCAAGTATTCTAAACAAGTTTATTTCATTTGATTCAGGAGAATATTATAATGATTCAGAACGGATAAAAACCTTTAAAAAACTAAACAGTTTAGATGTTTATCGCTTTTCTCAACTTAAGCCGAAAATCAATCCACAAAAAGATAGCATTCTTGACTTTGATGTTTACCTAACTCCACAAAATTCTAAATGGGTATCAGATTTGGGCTTAGAAACCTTTTATTCTTCTGTTAATAATTTTAGACAAACCATAGGCTCTTCGTTTTTTGCTTCTTTAGAAAACAGAAACCTTTTCGGCGGCGCAGAATACAATAGACTAAATTTTGAAATAGGAGGTGAATTTCAATTCAATGCAGTTAACGTAGGACTTGTTACTTCGACCATTAGAATCCAAGACAATCTTGAGATTCCTACTATGATTGACGTTTTCAAAACTGCTGCCATAGCAAACAAATTGAAATTATTGTCTAATGAGCGCTATGATAATTTTAAAAGAGAAGCCAAGACCAATATTGGCTTTGGTTTCAGCAAAATAAATTTTATCGGACTGTATGATATCACTTCATTTAATGCTGCGATCGGATATAGTTACTACCCTAATAGTCGACATCAATTTAGTATGCAACAATTGGGATTAAACCTAAATGGTTACAACTTATCTAATGAATTTTTGGCGAGGATTAGCAACAATCCTTTTATAGTCAATAGTTTGGAAGACAATTTACTTACTGGATTTCTTTTTAGAGATTTTAATTACATCTACAGCAGTCCAAAATCCGTTACTGGCAACTCATTTAAATTAATCGCCAATTTCGAATTATCAGGCTGGGAAATTGCCTTATTAAATGGAGCTAGGAATATGCTTTCTGACACCAATAAATTTTGGCAATTGTTTGGTGAATATGAATATTCTAAATTTTACAGAGTAGAACTAGATGGAAGATTTTATCATGACTTTGATCCGAGTTCTAGTTTTGCGGCTAGATTCAATATTGGATTGGCTCGACCTTATTTCGACTCGAACCAAGTACCTTTTATTAAGCAGTTTTATGTTGGAGGCCCAAGTGGCATTAGAGCATGGCAAATAAGAGAATTGGGACCTGGTAGTTACGACTTGCCAGAAACAATTTCTTCTAATACCACACCTTTTTTCCAGCAAGGAGATTTTAAAATGCAATTTAGTTTAGAATATAGACTGGATGTAGTTAGCTTTTTGGAAACCGCATTTTTTATCGATGGCGGAAACGTTTGGACTTTTTCACAATCTGATCCAAGGCAAGGGAGCCAATTAAGCAACTCCTTTCTCAATGACATAGCATTGGGATATGGTTATGGCTTGAGATTTGACTTGAGTTATTTTATCATCAGATTCGATTTCGGGTATAAATTAAGAAGACCTTACACTAATGATAAAGAAGGTAGATGGTTTCGACTCAGGCCTCAAGGTATCGGAAATATAAATATTGCCATCAATTACCCATTTTAAGAATTGGCCTAAACCACTAAATTCATACTTTCCAATTTATATATCTTAGTAAGACAAAATGTAGTTAAGATGAAGTTTACTAAACTATTTACCAAAGGCTTTATAATTCTATTTTCAGTTTTTTCGCTTTACTCCTGCGTATCGGAAACCTGTGTAACATGTTCTAAAGAAGGGATGGACGATATAGAAAACTGTAGTGACGGCAGTATCATAGGTGATGGAGCCTTGGAAACATGGAGAATTGAAAGGGAAGCCGAAGGTTATAATTGCAATTAAGCATAAACTATTTAAACAAACTCTTTCTTCCGTAAGTTTTGCAAATTGGACATGTGTTAAAATCGTGTCCTCTTGCTGGACAAAACTCTCGACCGAAAAATATTATCTGAAGATGAAGTTTGTTCCATTTTTCTTTAGGAAAAATTCGCTTTAAATCTTTTTCCGTTTTATCCACATTTTTTCCTGTGCTCAACGCCCATCTATAGGCAAGTCTATGGATATGGGTATCAACAGGAAAAGCTGGAACGCCAAAAGCCTGAGCCATAACTACAGATGCAGTCTTATGCCCTACTCCGGGCAACTTTTCGAGATCTTCAAAAGATTGTGGCACCTCGCCCTTGTGTTGTTCAATCAGAATTTGAGAAAGTTTGTGAATCGCCTTTGATTTTCTAGGCGACAACCCGCAAGGTTTTATAATTTCTCTAATTTGCTCAACATCTTGCTTGATCATTTTTTGAGGCGTATCTGCCAATTTAAAAAGTGCCGGAGTAGTTTTATTTACTCTAAGGTCAGTGCATTGGGCGGAAAGCAATACGGCAATCAATAATGTATAAGGATCCTTATGATCCAAGGGTACTGGTACTTCTGGGTAGAGTTTTTCTAGAATCTCTGAAATTAAAGGTGCCTTCTGTTTTGCGGAGAGATTTTTCATACCAGTTCGCTTAAAAATTTCATGGTGTCTATCCCGTCAGCATAATCATCGATTCCAGGACTTTGACATTTACCGAGAGGAATTGTATCAATTTGAGTCAGGTGAAGCTTAGTCGAGATACATTGTATCTCTTCGATTCTAGATTGCAATTCTTTTTCAAGACTTTCGATATCGTCGTAATATTCATAATGAAGGCAAGCAATTCTGGAACCTAATATTTTATCTTCTTTCAAAATCAGATTACCGTTATTTAGGTATTCAACGCGATTTAACATGAACAATGCAATGTTATAATCAAAATTATTTTTGTATTTGGTATGTAAAATAATTTCTTTGTTTTGATGGAACAACTCCAACATTCGTTGAAAGTTGTATTCTCTGGGAACATATAATTTTGACACATTTCGACAGCCTAGACCGAAGTAAGAAAACACGTCATTACTCAAAGATTCTAATTCAGTATCAGTCTCAGTACCGTCCAAAATCGCAACTGCATTCCTATTTTTTCTAATGATGTTAGGATACTTTCCAAAATAGTATTCAAAATAGCGTGAGGAATTGTTACTTCCTGTGGCAATGACTGCATCAAAATTTTCTAATCTCTCTACTACCTTAAATTTACTTTTAAAGATTGGATAAGCAAGGCAAAGTTCTTCGACTAGATAATTCATGATAACATCATCTTTTTCAGAATACTTAATCATTGCCGAATGGCCAGAAAGAAAAACAGACATTAAATCATGAAATCCAACCAGCGGGATATTGCCAGCTAAAATCAACCCAACTATTTTTTCCGTATCACTAAAATGATATTTATTTAACCAATCTTCCAGAATATCTAAATTCAAAAAAGAAGTTTTGATTGCTTGGAGAGAAGCCCAACTATTTGTTCTAGTAAACCAAGGATTCTTAAGCGAAGCATACTCCACGGCAGCTGATAACTTTTCATTTTCCTCGTTGATCAAGCTACCTAGATAAACCATCGCCTCTATTCTTTCTTTCTGACTCATTTTATTCGTGCGATTTACGGTTGGCTAGATAGTTTCTCCACTTTAATAAAACTTGACTCATGTCTTCGGGTAGCTCTGATTCAAAATAGACCTTCTCTTGGCTTCTCGGATGAATGAATCCT
>JAHDHU010000085.1 GCA_020631135.1 Saprospiraceae bacterium
ATACATTTACCAAAAAATTTTTATAACCTATTATGTACATGACAGTTGTATTATTCTACTTATATATGATTAGAATGATAAAAGGTAAACACTGGAGAAAACCTTTTTTAGGCTATAAATTCAAAAACTAATCCAAAAATCTTCCTCTTCTCGCATCTCCAACTTATTCTCTTCCGTTTTGTCATCAAAACCAACAAGGTGTAATAGGCCGTGTACCATCACTCGACGCAACTCGAGTTCGAAATCAATATTCAATTGTTTTGCATTATCGGAAACGCGGTCGAGACTTATAAATAAATCCGAAACCAGTGGCGACTGTTGCAGAGGGAACGTTATAATGTCCGTATAGTAATCGTGATTAAGGTGTTCTTTATTGATTTCAAGAAGGTATTCATCCGAACAAAAAACATACGTTAATTGCTCAAGTTCTACGTCATAATTGGTAGCAACTCTGACCAACCAATTTTGATATTCTTCTACCTTAATTTCAGGAAAATCGATGTCTTCAGCAAAAAACTGAATCATACTACACACGCTTAAAGTGAATCTCTACCGTGCTACCGTTATTTTGGTATTGCACTTTATCGCAAAGTTCGTTCATGATTAAAACGCCTCTGCCGCCACACATTTCTATTCGCTCTGGACTGAGAGGGTCTTTAAGCGCCGTAAGGTTAAATCCTTTCCCTTCGTCGACAATTCTAAGTACAATTGATTTTTGATGTTCCTGGCATTCAATTTTGACAAATTTGGTTTCGTCTTTTTTATTGCCGTGGATAATGGCATTGTTGACCGCTTCGGTAAGACTGATCAATATGTTTGGATACAGCTCTTCCTTTATCCTACATGCGATCATAATCTGCCTTACGTAATCGTCTAATTTAGAGATTTGGCAAGGCTTTGATTTTATTCTTAAATGTGTAGCGTTAATTTCCATAAATTTTTAGCTAATCTAAGATCAGTTTTGGTTTATACTTGGAGCTTGACCTTTGAGCGATTTGTAGTATTGATCTACCAATTGCTTATAATATGGTCGCAACGAAGGAGAAACGCGCTTATACATTTCTACCTCAGCTTCTCGCTGCTTTAAATATTCCTGCAATGCAGGAGGTAATTCTTTCGGCTTCTCATTTGTACGCTCTGCTTTTCTCTTGTTGTCTTTCTCTCGCGTACGGTCTGCCTTTTCTGCTTCCAATAATCGAGTCTCAATATTTTGTTGACGTTTCATCAACTCTCCATTGAGCCTTTTATTGACCAAATCAATTTCGTTTTTATTCATTTGATCTATGATATCATCCAAGTTTCCTCCACCACCTTTTCCTTCTTCTCCTTTGGATTTTCTTATTTCTTCCAATGCTTTTCTCAGTGCAGCTTGTTTGGCTGCGGCTTTTGCAAATTCCTTAGAGGAGGGTTGTCCTCCACCTGATTTTCCTCCTTTCATCATTTGCTTCAGCTGTTCAGAAAGCTCTTGCTGCCCTTTTGTTATTTTATCCATCGGAACATTTCCCGATTTTCCTTTTTTACCTTGGCCATTTCCTCCTGGCTTTTGGCATTGTTGATTTCCTGGCATCATGCCTGACATTTGCTGTTGCATTTGATTCATTGCTTCAGACAACATGAGGGCAAGATCGTTTACATTCTCCATCGTAGAACGTTGATGTGAACCGGCTTCTGGGGTTCTTCGCTCTTCTAGTTGCTCCAGTGATCCCGACATATGTTCCTTCACCTCGATTACCTTCTCTGTTACAAATGACTCAATTTTGTCATTTCTTTTGCTTAGTGCTTGCAAACTGTCTTGTATGAGTTGGAAGTCGTCTTTTAGTTTGAATTGGGTTTGTACCAATTCGGTATAGCTTGGAGTATTAATTTCAATTGCTTTCAGATCTCTAATCAAGTCTTCTTGATCAAAAGAAAGCGTCACAAGGTTTTCCAACAATTGGCGCAACGCCTGCATGTCTTCCTCCATTTGCTTCATCTCTCCTGCTTGCATAGAAGATTGCAAAGACCCTGCCATTTGTTTCATTTTTTCAGCCGCTTTTTTCTGGGACTGCGACGAACTTTTATTGTCTTGTTGTTCGAGTGATTCTTTACTGTCTTCCATATCCTCTTGAGCATTGTCCATTTGCTCTTCCATATCCTCTGGCATATTTTTCGGAACCTCTAATTCTTCGTTCTTTTCCTTGATCTCCTCTAGCTTTTCTTCAATTTTTTCTAACTCATCTTGTATCTCCTCTTGTTCTTTCTTTAGTTGATCTTCACTCTTGGATTCCTTTTCTGTTTGCTCTGCCAACTCCTCTTGTTTTTCGGCAAGCTCTTCTAGCTTTTCAATTTGGTCCTTGATCTCTTTTTCTACTTCCAATTGTTTAAACAACTCCAGCAGCTTATCCATTTCTTGCTCCATCTCTTCTTCGCTCATTTCCATATCCTCCATCATTTCCATCATCTCGTCCTTATTAAGCTCTTCCATGAGCTCTTGGATTTTTTCCATGAGTTCTTGGGTCTCTTCATCGAGCACTTCTTCAAACATCTCTTGGATCTTCTCTTGTTTCTCCAATATCTCTTCTTGACGTTCGGTAAACTCCTGTTGGTTTTCTAGATTTTCTTCAAATTTCTCTTTTGCCTTCTTTAGTTCGTCCTCTAATTTCTTTTGCTCTTCCATGAGTTTTTCCAACTCTTGTTTGTCCTGCCAGTCCAATTCATTTTTCTGCAACATCTTTTCCTTCATCTTCTTTAACTCCTTCTTGATCCGCTTACTTTCTTTTAAGGACTTCATAAGCTTTTCCTTTACCTCTTCCTCGTTTTCATCTTCTTGTTCTTCAAACTCTTCGACCGTAGGTTTTTCAAACTCCATTACTCCAGTCTTTGCTGACTTGGCTCCGTTTACACCATCATTATCATAGACTTCAAAATAAAAATTCACTTTATCACCTGGTTTAAGCTCTAGCTCTTCAATGTCTAAATAATGATCATATTGGATATCTCTGCCGTCTGGTGGCGTAAGTTTTACGATTTCAGTGATAGGTGAACCGGAAGACTTCGTAATCGTATAATTAAAACTTAAAGAAGACAAGCCATAATCGTCAGAAGCATCACCAATAAAATATACGAGATTTTTTTCCACGCTGTCTTTAAACATTTCGACATTGATCGTAGGATATTGATCAGGTGTTACATTAATGCTGTAAGCAACGCTATCTGGTACCGCAACGTGTTGATTCGAAATATAGATCTTATAGAGGTCGTCTTTCATTACCCTTTTATAAAAACTAAAGCGTTGTTCCGTCTTTTGATCGGCATCAACGCTCTTTTTATTTCCAAACTTTAAGGCAATAGACTCGGTGTTTAAGGTATTAAAATTCCATTTAATCTTTGTTCCCTGCGGGACCAATACATCTCCTATATTACTAATGGATTCGTCCGTTCTTCCTACATAATTGGGATAATCTAGATATAAGCTAAAGTCTACCAAATTGGGTTTTGGTAAAACTTCTAGTTCTTTTTCGTCTGATTTGACTCTACCAGAAAAGAGTTGGAAGTTGGTGTTTTTCTGAACATTTTTAAATCGATAACTGAATCGATCAGGACCATCTTTAGTCAATCGGTACTGGAAATTATCCACATCGATAAATACTTCCTGAGGCAAAACATCTCCATTGATCTTGACGTCCAATACATAATCTTCAAATTGGAGCACATCAAATGTTTTATTTTGAATGTCAAAATCAAACGGCGCTGCTTTTACAAATTCTTTATCATTATTTATTATCCGATGGGTACTGTCCTTAATCAAGCTCGGTGCTGCGAATAACAAAACCAATAGAAGTAAAAAAGGCGGAAGTGCAAAGCGCAAGTACTTTCGATTTTTAGACAAATCAATAGCCGATTTGAAGGGTACTAATTTTATTGATTCTGTCTTCTGATTTATACTCGCGTTGATAAGCGATGCATCTCCTATACCTTCGCTTTGCCTTTTTAATTGAAGCACATTTAAAAGGCGATCTTTCACATCCGAAAAATGGTCGCCAATGATGGCTGCGGCTTGTTCGTGCGAGATCGTTCTTCCCAATTTAAAATACCGCATAAGTGGTAAAAGGATCCAATAGCTTGCTGCCAATCCACTTAAACCAATAAAACTGTAAAAGAACATCTTACGTATTCCCTTCTCGAAGTAGAACTGATGCTCTAGTAAATTAAACAACAAGAATAATCCCAAGATTAATGCCGTACTGTACAAAAATCCACGAATAATCTGATTGAGATAATACTTTCTCGTAAATGTGTCTAGCTTTTGAATTAATAGCTCGTAATTGCTATTTTTCTGCATCCCTTCCTAATTTGTAAGTATTTGAAATACAATTCTTTAACTCAATTTTGCAGGTTCTAATTCCATTCAAAACGTTAAATATTCAATTTAAAGTGAAAAATGAGTAAAATCAAGTAGAACTAAGTGTTTTCCCTGAATAAATTGTTAAAATATAATATATGTAATTGGATAATTTGTAAGCCGTACAAAGCTTATACTATGGATTCATAAACCTTTTCGTATTGAGGAACAATTTGTGCTTTTTCAAATTCCTGTGCCTTTTTTAGTGCATTGGCGCGATAGCTCCTTAATTTATCTTCATTTTGAAGTAGCTCTATCGAGCATTTAGCCATGCCTTCTACATCTCCTACCTCTAAGAGATGACCCGTTTGGCCTTCTATATTTACCTCTGGTATTCCGCCCACATTACTTGATATTACTGGCACTTGACACGCCATGGCTTCCAACGCCGAAAGGCCAAAACTTTCATGCTCAGAAGGTAAGAAAAATAAGTCTGCAATGGATAGTAGCTCTTCAACGGCATCTTGTTTTCCAAAAAACTTCGTGTCTTGGCAGGTCCCTAGTTCTCTACATAATACCTCCATGGCTTGACGCTCTGGACCGTCTCCAATCATGAGCAATTTCGAAGGCATGACGTCGTGGATTTTTTTAAAAGCCATAATAACGTCTTTTACACGTTTCACCTTTCTAAAATTAGAGGTATGAATAATGATTTTTTCTCCATTGGGAGCAAATACATTTTTAAAACTCTTGTGTTCGATTCTTCGAAATCGATTTAGATCAATGAAGTTGTGGACCACGTGGATGTCCTTCTTGATATTGAATTTCTCAAGGGTGTCTTTTTTTAGAGAATGAGAAACGGCAGTAACGGCATCTGAATTATTGATGCTAAATTCTACAACGGGGGAGAACGAACGATCAATTCCGATAAGTGTGATATCGGTACCGTGTAATGTTGTAACTATGGGTATATGAATTCCTGTAGAAGCCAATACTTGTTTGGCCATAAATGCTACCGAAGCATGTGGAATAGCATAATGTACATGTATTAAGTCTAAACGTTCAAAGCGAACGACATCAACCAATTTACTGGTAAGAGAGGTTTCGTATGGATCGTACTCAAAAAGTGGGTACTTGAGCGGATTGACTTCATGGAAAAAGATGTTCTCGAAATATGAGTTTAGTCGTGCAGGTTTTTGATACGTAATGAAATGAACCTGATGCCCATTATTCGCTAAAGCTATTCCTAACTCCGTAGCCAATACTCCACTACCTCCATAGGTAGGATAACAAACAATGCCTATTTTCATTTGAGAATGTCTTAATTCATTTATGAGACAATTTTATAAGCAATTTGTTGCGCTTATAAAACAATTTCAGCTCTAAGCGGTTGAATATAAGCCTACTAGATAAAATTTTTAAATTTTCTTTCTTTTTAAAAAATTATATAATTCTATTTTGCGTATCTAATGGTCGTTTATTCAATAAAAGAAATCGAAAAGTTATCCGGTGTAAAAGCCCATACGCTTCGCATTTGGGAAAAACGATACGGCATCATTAAACCAGAGCGAACAGATACAAACATTCGATTTTATACAGACCACCAGCTAAAGAAAATTTTAAACATCTCTTTCCTTAACCGAAAGGATATTAAAATTTCAAAAATTGCGCAACTTACCGAAGATGAGTTAAAACGAAAAGTATCCGAATTATCAGATGTTGATGTTGCGTTCGAAGATCAACTGGATGCGCTTGTTCTTTCTTTGCTTGAGCTGGACAGTTATAACTTCAACAAAATTCTGGATCAACACATTGAGCAAATCGGTTTTGAACAAACCATGGATGAGTTTATTTACCCGTTAATGGATAAGCTCAGTATAATGTGGATGGCGGGATCTATAAAATCTGTACACGAATCTTTTGTTACAGCTATTGTTCGTGCCAAAATTATTGCTGCCATCGATAAACTTGAAGGGATAAAACAGGATGGAAAATCCAAAATAATTATCTATCTGCCTGAAAATGAGGATCACGAATTAAGTCTTCTGTTTTTAGAATATCTGCTTAAAAAATACCATTACGAAGTCATTAATCTAGGAGTTAACAATACCATTCATGATATCCGTGAGGCTATTCATATTTCTGGTGTCGATTATCTGTTTACGATTATTAATGAAAGCTTTGAAGGAAAAAATCTATCTCAATACATCGAACGAATTTTAGATGTAAACGATAAAACCACTTTCTTAGTTTCTGGTGCTCAACCCATTCAACAAGGCATTAAGTCTTCCAATCGCTGTATTGTTCTAAAGAGTATGAAAGAGACTATAGATTATCTGGACTTAAAATCATATCAAGCTTAATCTAATTTTTTCTATTGCTCAGTTTAGAAATAAAATAAATCACTAGTCCCAACACAAATACCCTAAAACCTGTCGTTTCGGCAATTTGTACAGTATCTGCCTTTTGAGAAATCTCATAAACTCCCATCAAGGCACCAACTGCAACTAAGAGTGTTCCAACTATCTGAATGATCAGTATGAATCGATTGGGCATGACTATTTTTTTCTCAAAATACTGTTTTTTCATACTTTATATACTCAATGATTCTGTTTTGATTCTAAGGAAAACGATTCCAATATTTCACATAAACTTTTGAATAATAGCTCTTGCTCCAAACAACAAATCACATTTACAAATAACATTCTTTGTAAAGCCCTTAAACAGTCCTCAGACATTTGTATTTTTGCGCTTTCAAAAAATAATACAATGTATAGATCACATACTTGCGGAGAATTGAGAATGGACCACGTAGGTCAAGAAGTCACTTTATCGGGTTGGGTTCAAGCCGGAAGAGATTTAGGAGGCCTAACGTTTGTGGACCTTAGAGATCGATATGGCATTACCCAATTGGTTTACAATATGGATACCAATGCCGAATTATGCGAACGTGCCCGTAAACTGGGCCGTGAGTTTGTGGTTAAAATAACGGGAAAGGTAGGTGAAAGAAGTAATAAAAATCCTAATCGTCCAACCGGTGATATAGAGATTATTGTTGAGTCCATGGATATACTCAATCAAAGTAAAGTGCCACCATTTACCATTGAGGAAGAAACGGATGGCGGAGAAGAATTGAGAATGAAATATCGTTATCTGGACCTTAGACGTCCATCGGTACAAAAAAATCTATTTTTTAGAAGTCAATTGGCTATTGAGACCAGAAAGCATTTGGCAAGTGAAGGGTTTATCGAAGTAGAAACGCCAAACCTCATCAAATCAACACCAGAAGGTGCGCGAGATTTTGTAGTTCCAAGTAGAATGAATCCAAATGAGTTTTATGCCTTGCCACAATCACCTCAAACCTTTAAGCAGCTACTAATGGTTGCTGGTTTTGACAAGTATTTTCAAATCGTTAAGTGTTTTAGAGATGAAGACCTACGCGCGGACCGTCAACCTGAATTTACGCAAATAGATTGTGAAATGGCATTTGTAACCAGAGATCAAATTCTGGATACTTTTGAAAGACTAACGAAACACCTTTTCAAATCCATGCTTGATGTTGAGTTGCAAGCATTTCCCAAAATGAGCTATGACGAAGCCATGAATCGATATGGAAGTGACAAGCCTGATACCAGATTTGGAATGGAATTTTGCGAATTGACAGATATCGCAAAGGGGAAAGATTTTGCAGTCTTTAACAATGCCGAATATATTGCAGGTATATGTGCGAAAGGAATAGCAGATGAATACTCCAACAAGGACCTTAAAAACCTAACCGAATGGATGCAACGTCCTCAAATTGGTGCCAAGGGTTTGGTCTATGTTAAATACAATAGTGATGATAGTTTAAAATCTACCATTGGAAAATTCTACAGCGATGATGATCTTAGAACCTGGGGTGAACGCATGGGAGCAGAAAAAGGCGACATTTTATTTATCGTTAGTGGAGAAAAAGAAAAAGCTCAAAAACAACTCAATGAGCTGCGCTTAGAAATGGGTAGAAGATTAGGACTAATGGATCCTAAACAGTTTAACCCATTGTGGGTAGTAGATTTTCCTTTATTGGAATGGGATGAAGATTCGAATCGTTTCCATGCAATGCATCATCCTTTTACTTCTCCTAAAAAAGCCGATGTAGATCGAATGCTCACTGGTGACCACGAAACCATGAAAAGCCTTAGAGCCGATGCCTATGATTTGGTCATTAATGGTGTAGAGATTGGCGGAGGATCTGTCCGTATTCACGATCGAGCATTGCAACAACGAAATTTTGATCTTCTTGGATTTACAAAAGAAGAGGCGGAGGCACAATTTGGATTTTTGATGGGTGCTTTCGAATTTGGAGCTCCTCCTCATGGTGGAATTGCCTTTGGTTTTGATCGATTAAATGCAGTAATGAATGGGCAAAACTCCATTCGTGATTTTATCGCGTTCCCAAAAAACACTTCAGGAAGAGATGTGATGATCGATGCACCATCACCGGTGGATGCAGAGCAATTAAATGAGTTATACCTTGCGCTAAAAGCAAAAGAAGAATAATCACGCGCTACTCTATCATCATGAGTATTTTTTGAAAAGACTTGCTCCTCATAAAATACTCCTTTACCTTTGTATGGATTATGAAATCATCTAAAAAAATTTCACTACAGGATTTTTTAGATTTCTTTCCACTGGTTGACCTACCCATTGCCCTTTCTGAAGAAGTTATAGATCAGATAAGCAGAGTTAATAAAGTCTTTCCGGAAATTGCCATTGCTCAATTTTTGAGTAAGTGGGAAAAAGAAATCGATAATACTTCTGAATTTTTACCTTGTTGTCAACTGCCGTCTCAAGATGACTTTTATAGTATCATATACTGGAAAGCTTCTTTAATGGCATACGAGTTTATCCTAGCTACCTTGGACAAAGAAGGGAATCTCATACAAAAGAAAGTCGTTGCGGGTGTGGTCTCCAATGGCACAAGTATCATTCAATCCGTAGCAAAAATCGAAGATGATTTATCTATACACATTATGGTGGGTGAAAAGAAAGTAGATGACCTACAATACAATCCGCTCAATAGCAAAGGATATTATATGGAAATACTTCCTACAGGTCAACTCATTTCATCCAAAGATGAAGACGAATTATGGCAAGAAAAAAATATAAACAACGAAAATTAAGTGCCAAAGCACTAAAGAATGAAGTATTAAAAATCTTCAAAAGACAACCCAAGAAACGTTTTACTTCCAAACAAATCAACAACAAACTTAAACTTTCCAATAGTAAAGATGCAGTCAATTTTGCGATTGCACAACTCGTAAAAGAACAGTTGGTTTATCCTATGGACGATGGAAAATTTAAATTGGATAAATTTTATAATCCTGATCAAGAGCTCGAAAAGAAAAGCTACATCGGAAAAGTAGATATGACCCGATCGGGTTCAGCCTATGTTATAGTTGACGGTTTGGACCAAGATGTTTTTGTTCCTGCAAAGCACGTAAAAAATGCGTTAAATGGAGACACAGTAGAAATCACTGTTGTTACTCCACCTACAAAGCGAAGACCTGAAGGCAAAATTCAACAGGTAACAAAGCGAGCAATGACTCAGGCTGTAGGAATATTCAGAGCATTAAACAATTATGGTGTTGTGATGGTCAAATCCGGTAGAACAGAATTTGAAATCTATATTAAATTCAAAGATTTTAATGGTGCAGAAGATGGAAATGCAGTCTTAGCAGAAATTACAACTTGGGGAACCTCTCAAAACAAAACCAATTGGGGAACCATCGTGGACGTAATGCCTAATATTACCGAACACGAGTGGGCGATGCAATCCATCGTTGTCCAAAATGGATTTGAACTCAATTTCCCTAAAGCCGTCATTAAAGAGTCCGAAGCCTTATCCATGGACATGGAAGAACACGAACTAATGGCGCGTAGAGATTTTAGGTCTACTACTACCTTCACTATTGATCCTCTAACAGCAAAGGATTTTGATGATGCGCTTTCTTATAAAGAATTGGAGAACGACTTAATCGAAATCGGTATACACATTGCCGATGTTACGCATTTTGTAAAAACAGGTAGTGCCCTAGACAAAGAGGCATTTGAACGTTCTACCTCAGTTTATCTTGTTGATCGATGCATTCCTATGCTTCCAGAGAAATTATCAAACAATCTTTGCTCGTTAGTCCCGAACGAAGATCGTTTTTGCTTTTCTGCAGTCTTTAAGTTTAACAACAAACATAAAATAGTAGATCGTTGGTTTGGAAAAACCATCATACATT
>JAHDHU010000086.1 GCA_020631135.1 Saprospiraceae bacterium
ACAAAGATAAAGTGAAAGAATTTTTCGCTAACAACAAATAAAAATGAGGCTACCAAAACGGTGGCCTTTATTTTTTTTAATAACCCATATCTTTTAAACACTACATGAGCTTTTTTAAAAAATACTTTTCTAGAGAGAAAGAAGAAGATTTAAACAAAGGATTAGAAAAAACCAAAGAAGGATTTTTTGGCAAAATCACTAAAGCCGTAGCAGGTAGATCTAAAGTTGATGAATCATTCTTAGATGAACTTGAAGGAATTTTGATTAGTTCAGATGTAGGTTTAGACACCACCGTAAAGATCATAGATCGTTTAGAACAACGTGTCGCTAAAGACAAATATCTCAATGCGAACGAACTAAATACCATTTTAAAAGATGAAATTTCAGTAATCCTGGGTGAAAACAACACCGAGGATATGGTGGCATTTGATTTTCCTGAAGACAAACGACCTCACGTCACTTTGGTTGTCGGAGTCAACGGTGTTGGGAAAACTACAACAATTGGTAAAATTGCTTATCAATACAAAAACAATGGCAAAAACTTAGTTTTGGGTGCTGCAGATACCTTTAGGGCAGCAGCCGTCGATCAACTCGAAATTTGGGCAGATCGTGCCAAAACTTATTTCTTCAACAAAGGCATGAACACAGATCCAGCGGCAGTCGCCTATGAAGCTGTCCAATATGCTAAAAACTTAGATTTAGACGCATGTATCATCGATACCGCTGGAAGATTACACACCAAGAAGCACTTGATGGAGGAATTGACAAAAATCAAGAATTCTGTTTCTAAAATACTTCCTGGAGCGCCGCATGAGGTTTTGCTCGTCTTAGATGCCAGCACAGGGCAAAATGCTATCGAACAAGCCAAACATTTTACGAATGCAACAGAAGTGACTGCAATTGCATTGACAAAACTAGATGGAACAGCAAAAGGTGGCGTTGTTTTAGGAATTTCGGATCAGTTTAAAATTCCAATCAAATACATTGGAGTTGGTGAAGGCATAGAACAATTACAACTTTTTAATAGAAAAGCATTTATCGATTCTCTATTCGCTTAAGAGGACATTTCTTGTTAGTTTTCTGTTAACTGAATTCTTTATATTCAGAAAGTATTAATTTTAAGCCTGCAACAGTCTTTAGGTTACCAACCATTATTATAGAAGCTTCGAACAAAAAGCTTTGATTAAAACCAATTTAAATCATTTTTAGTAGCTAAACGCGTATGATGTCGAAATTCAACTACTTAAAATTATCAGGATTTCTAATCTTGAGCACCATTGTATTACTGGCCAATTCTTCAAATCCACCAAATGGCAGAACCGGTGCTCCTGGCGATTCGGTTTGTAGTACGTCCGGATGTCATGGTACTGGAATGAATGGCCTGGATGGGGATATCAATATTTCTGGACTCCCAGGCAGCGTTAGTCCAAACACTACTTATCCTCTGACAGTTACTGTAAATAACCCCAATGGGATGGGTGTTAAAGCAGGATTTCAATGGGTCGCTTTAAATAGTACCAACACGAATATTGGAACCATGTCCAATCCAAGTGCAAATACGACCATCACCTCATTTAATGGCAAAATGTACCATGAACATCAACCAGCTCAAAATTTTGGTGGATCAAACAGCGTGAGTTACAATGTAGATTGGACTTCACCTGCAGGTCCCAATAATGAAAGCATTACATTATATGCTGCAGGCGTAATTGGAAACGGTAATAGTTCTAGAACTGGAGATTTTGTGGTTTTTAATCAAACAACAGCGACTCTTGTCGGAGGAATTACTCCCCTATCTGTGACAACAAGTTTGATCAATGATGTTACGTGCAATGGAGGTACAAATGGATCTGCAACTGCGAATCCATCTGGTGGAACTCCTGGATATACTTATATGTGGGATAACGGTGAAACCGGGATGACAGCTATAAATCTTAATGCAGGGATGCACACAGTGATCGTAACTGATGCCGCAATGGTTTCCGAAACAGCAACAGTTTTCATAAATGAACCCAGCGCGATCGGTATTAGTTTAATAAATGTAGATGATGAAAATTGTACAGCACAAGATGGAAGCATTGAGGTCTTGGCTTCGGGAGGTGCTTCTGGAGTTTACAATTACATGTGGAACAATGGAACGAGCGGTTCTATTCTTTCTGGGCTTTCTAGCGGCATGTATACAGTAATGGTCACAGATCTTGACAATTGCTCAGAAAGTCTGATGGTAACTGTTGGAAATGACCCTGGTAATTTAACTGTTGATTTAGTGGCAAGCAATGATCCTCTTTGTGAAGGAGACACAAATGGTTCGATTGAAGTATCTGGCTTAAATGGTTCAGGAACCTACGACTATGCTTGGTCCAACATGGTGAATACTGCGTTTAATCCAGACTTAGGATCAGGAACGTACACTGTAACGGTTACCGATAGTTTTGGTTGTGAGCAAACAGCGATGTATTCTCTCACTAATCCAGCTCCCATTTCAATTTCAGAAATATTTAACAATCCAGAAATTTGTGAGGGTCAAAATGGAAATGCGAGTGTTTCAGCCAGTGGAGGTACTGGTATTTTAAATTACTTATGGAGTGACGGAACGACTGGTCCTTCAAACTCAAATTTGGAAACTGGAACCTACACAGTCTACGTGAGCGACGCCAATTTTTGTAATGATTCGCTGAGTGTCGTCATACAAAATGACCCCAGTAATCTAGACATAAGTTTAGATACCATTACTGATCTAAGTTGTCATCAGTCTTTGGATGGTATAATCGAAGTGCTGCCAAACGGTGGTGCTGCACCTTTTGAATTTGACTGGAGCAATGGAGATTCAACGAGTATTATAAATGGATTAGATACGGGACTTTACATCCTAACTTTGACGGATGCAAACTCATGCATTTCTGTGGATAGCTTTGTCATAAGTCAACCTCAACAATTTTTAGCTTCGACTTTTGTGGAAAATATAAGTTGTTTTGGTGATCAAAACGGTCAGATTGAAATTTTACCTTCTGGTAATTTTCCTCCATTTACTTATCAATGGTCCACGGGTGACTCGACTTCAATCATTACCGATTTGGCAGAAGGTTATTATAGCGTTGAGATTTTTGATTCTACTAATTGTTCGATCATATTGGATTCAATTTTTGTAAACGAACCAGATTCTTTTTTCCTTACTCCTTACATCGTAACACTTCCTGGTTGCTCAGGACAAAGTTTTGGAACGATAACAGCGCTTACCAATGGTGGTACAGCTCCGTTCTCTTATGATTGGGCGATTGGATTTACACAAGACACGATTAATGTCACACCAGGTTTTTACCCAGTCACGGTAACCGATGCAAATGATTGTGTGGATTCAACTTTTATAAACATGACGGTCACAGACATAGATCCTCCTAATTTAAATGTTATGGATTTTGATCTTTATGTTGATGAAATGGGACAAACACCGCCAATCGACACATCGATGTTTGATCTCGGCAGCACAGATAATTGTGACTTATTAGGTTTTGTTTTTGATGAGAGCCCTTTAAATTGTTCTCAAGATTCTTTTTTACTCCCCATAGAACTAAGTGACATCAACGGCAACACCAGCTTTGATACTTTAGTGGTTTCAATAATAGATACTATTGCCCCGCAAATTACTTGTGCTGAGGATTACATCGTCTCGACATGTGATAGCTTTATTTACGATTTGCCACTAGCATCTGACAATTGTAATGTTGAGTTATTTAAACTAGCAGGTCCTGCTCCAGGTGATGTTTTAGAACTTGGACCAAATCTGATACGTTACTTGGCTTTCGATGAATCAGGAAACACCAATAGTTGTAGTTTCACGATAACACTCGAACCTAGCCTTACCAGCGAAACGATCACAAGCGATGTCAGTTGCTTCAATTTTCAAGATGGCTCTGTAGAGATCATAGCAAATTCTGATCATCTTCCTATTGAAATTATAGGTTTAGATTTTGACAATACAGAGTTTTTAGAAGCAGGCACTTATCATTTTGAGTTAATTGATTCTTCAGGATGTTCTTTAATTGATTCTTTTACTATTAATGAACCTGAAGTGCTTCTTATCACGGACTTTGATATTATTGATGCGACAAATTCTAATTCGATGGATGGTTCGATCGACATTACGGTATCTGGAGGAAATCCGAGTTATAGTTACGAATGGTTTTTCAATGGAGTTTCATTTTCGATGGCGGAAGATTTGACCAATTTATCTCCAGGTGAATACGAGTGCATCGTTACCGATTCTACAGACTGCACATACAACTCAATCGTATTTGTGGTGGATGCCATCACATCAATTGAAGAACTTACCTTGGAAGCAAGTTTAGAGATATTTCCAAATCCAGCTCGAAATCATATCACAGTTTCATATGATCATAATGAGCATCAAGTAAATAAATATCAAATTTTAGACTCTAGAGGAAAATCAATTTTAGAATTAGTCAAACCTAATCAAAATCAATCGATTGACATTAACTTTTTGTCCAATGGTATTTACTTCTTAAAGGCGGAAATTGATGGGATATGTGTTTATAAAAAGATCATCATTTTCAAATAAGAAATATCAAACTAAAAAAGATGGATTTAAATAGTCCATCTTTTTTAGTTTTTATTAACAAGTCCTTAAATACTTTCGTCTAAAGAGTGTATTAATTTTAAACTATGAAATTTTTATACTTTTCTGTATTCTTTTTGCTTTCAGTATGTTCTTTTGGACAAACCAGTAATTTCTTAAAGTTTGAGCAAAGAGTAATTGACCTTGGCAATGTCAAGAAAGGCGCTGTCATTGATACTGTATTCGTTTTCACCAATATTAGTGATGAGAAAATACAAATTGACATTGTAGATGCCTGTGAGTGTACTGATCTAGAATGGACGGAAGACGAAATACTTCCAGGAGAAAAAGGAGAAATCTATGTTCGATTCAATAGCGCAGAAAAGGAAATTGAAGAAGAAATTAGTGTAGATATTACCCTCCTTAATAATGATCCAAAAACAGGAGGACCAGTTTTAGATGGCGTTAGTTATACTTATAAATTTGTGAATTAATCCAGCTTGAGCACGTCCAGAAAAGCTTTTTGTGGAACTTCCACATTACCTATTTGACGCATTTTCTTTTTCCCTTTTTTCTGTTTCTCTAACAACTTTCTTTTCCGAGTTATGTCACCACCGTAGCACTTTGCTGTCACATCTTTTCGGAGTGCAGAAATGGTCTCCCTTGCTATTATTTTCATCCCGATAGAAGCTTGGATAGCAATCATAAATTGTTGTCTTGGTAAGAGTTCTTTTAATTTTTTACACATTTTCCTACCCAGATAATCTGCTTTCGATCGATGTACCAAAGAAGACAATGCATCAACAGGATCTCCATTTAAACGAATATCCATTCTTACAAGATCAGAGGCTCGATAATCGATCATCGCATAATCAAATGAAGCGTATCCTCTAGAAATGGATTTTAATTTATCGTAAAAATCAAAAACAATTTCCGCCAAGGGTAATTCAAACGTAAGCTCTACTCTTTGTGGAGTGAGATAGGTTTGTTTCGTGAGCGTTCCTCTTTTTTCCAAACAAAGGGTCATAATTGGACCAATAAAATCTGGTTTGGTTATGATTTGCGCTTTGATATACGGCTCTTCAACTTTTTCTAGCGAATTGGGATCGGGTAAATCAGAAGGAGTATTGATCAAAAGCTTGGCTCCTTTTTTCGTATAGGCATAATATGATACGTTTGGTACCGTAGTAATTACTTCTTGATCGTACTCACGTGATAGTCTTTCTTGAATTATTTCTAAATGGAGCATCCCTAAAAATCCACATCTAAATCCAAAACCTAAGGCTATTGAAGTTTCTGGTTCGTATACCAAAGAAGCATCATTGAGTTGTAATTTTTCAATACTGTCCCTCAACTCTTCGTAATACTCATTTTCTATCGGGAAGATACCAGCAAACACCATCGGTTTTACTTCTTCAAAACCATGAATAGCTTCTTCACAAGGAGAAGCAACAGTCGTGATCGTATCACCTACTTTGATTTCTTTGGATTCTTTTATCCCCGTAATGATATATCCAACATCACCAGTTTTAAGCTCATTTTTTTTAATCTGATCCAATTGTAAAACACCAATTTCGTCCGCAGAATATTCACCGCCGGTATTAAAAAATCGTACTTTTTCACCTTGCTTTAGAGAACCATTTAAAATTCTGAAATAAGCTATAACTCCTCTAAAAGAGTTAAACATAGAGTCAAAAATTAAAGCCTGCAATGGTGCATCTTGATTCCCACTTGGAGCTGGAACTCGCTCTACAATTGCTTCCATGATGTCTTTGATGCCAATCCCTGTTTTACCACTTGCCAAAACGATATCCTCTTTGTCGCAACCAATGAGATCTATAATCTGATCAGAGACTTCATCGATCATAGCACTTTCCATATCCACTTTATTGAGAATTGGAATAATTTCTAGGTCATGTTCGATAGCCAGGTATAAATTAGAGATCGTTTGTGCTTGGATCCCTTGCGAGGCATCCACAAGAAGTAGGGCTCCTTCACATGCTGCTATTGAACGAGAGACCTCATAGGAGAAATCCACATGACCAGGCGTGTCGATTAGATTAAAAGTATATTCCTTTTTATCATTTTCTCGCTTGTAATAGAGTTGGATCGCATGGCTTTTTATCGTTATTCCTCGTTCTCTTTCTATATCCATGTCATCTAAAGCCTGATCTTTCATATCACGCTCTGCAATAGTTTGAGTATACTCTAATAATCGATCCGACAAAGTACTTTTCCCATGATCAATATGGGCAATCACACAAAAATTTCTAATTAATTCCATTGGCCCACAAAGATACCTTTTTTGGACATCAGGCTTAGACAGAATCGAGCATAATTTGAATTATTAATACATTTATGGGGTTTAAAAAACTTACGATGACTAGAATTGCGATAATCTTTGTTTTCACATTTGCTTCATTAATTTCTTGGAGCCAATATTCATTTGTCAATGAACAAAAAATCGAATGCACATCCGTGAAAAACCAAGCACGAACCGGAACCTGTTGGAGTTTTGCCACGGCATCATTTCTAGAAAGTGAAATCATCAAAAAGAAGGACTTGCAAATTGATTTATCAGAAATGTTTGTCGTTCGAAATAATTACGAAGAAAAGGCTCAAAATTATGTACTTAGACAAGGTAAAGCCAATTTCAGTCAAGGAAGTTTATCTCATGACTTAATTCGCAATCTCGCTAAGAATGGAGCAGTACCCGATGAAGTTTATAGTGGTTTAAGAAACGATGAGACTCGACATAATCACAGTGAGATGGAAGCTGGTTTGAAAGGTTTCCTAGATGGTATTATAAAATCAAAAAGACTTTCACTAAAGTGGAAAGAAGCTTTCAATTCAATATTAGACGTCTATCTTGGCCAAGAACCTAAGAACTTCGTATATAAAGGCAAAAACCACACTCCTAAATCATTCGCCGAATGGCTCGATATCAAACCTAGCGACTATATCAGTTTAAGCTCTTTTACGCATCACCCATTTTATGAAAAATTTATCCTTGAAATACCTGATAATTATTCCAATGGGACTTTTTATAATGTTCCAATAGATGAATTGGTAGAAGCAGTTGATTATGCATTGGCAAAGGGGTATACTATTGCTTGGGATGGAGATGTAAGCGAAAAAGGCTTTAGTGCCAAAGAAGGAATCGCCATTCTTCCAACTGATGAAAAAAGGGAGGACCTGTTTACGAATCCTGGTAAAGAAGTTTCTGTAAACCAAGATTTGAGACAATCAAACTTTGAAAGTTATGCAACAACAGATGATCACTTGATGCATCTGGTTGGAACCGCAGAGGATCAAAAAGGAAACAAATACTATTTGATAAAAAACTCTTGGGGAGAGATTAGTGATTACAAAGGATACATTTATATGTCTGAAGCATATCTAAAAATGAAAACAGTCGCAATAATGCTAAACAAAAATGCATTAACTGATCAAACTTCGAAGAAAATTTTCACGACTAGGTAAGCAGCAAATAAATTTTGCTCTCGTTTTAAAGTTGTTTAAATACGGATCTCTTGAAAAAATCATTAGTTTTTACTTTGCTCTTACTTGTTTTTTGTGGCTGTTTTTCTGAACCAGACCCTCTTTTGGTAGGTGATGTAAATCAAGAATTTGTTATTTCACTTAACCAAAACCCTACTTTAGTTGGTTCAGAATTACAATTGGACATCAAAAGCATCAATGGTTTTGATTGCAATGAAGCTTTGGTTATCAACGATATAATTGCTGCCAACAACATCCTCACTCTACATATTGACAGGATTGATGTTCCTCAAACTTGCAACACGGGAAGTTATCCAGCTGAAGGGAGCAGTGTGCTTTTACTTGAGCAAAGTGCTTACAATTTCGTGGTGAGATTAGGTACAGAAGATTTTGTATCAGGAAGATTGTATAATGATGAAAGTCAATTCCAACTGGAAATAGCAGATGTCATAGGTGTTAGCTTTGACAAAAAAAGCATCCACAAAATACCTCAAAACCATATTTGGGGATCTATAAATATTCCCAACTCTTCCTCTCTAAATGCTGAAGAATTTAAAGTTCGTTTTCAAAATTTTGTTCAAGTGAGCGATCAAATTAAAATTGGCGATTATGGTTTGTTTCAAATAAGTGATTTGCAAGAAAATGATTTTGGTAATGATTTAGAAATCTTTGCTGTTTATTCAATCCGCGACATTGAGGGTTTGAGAAATCTGATTCTCGAAACGAAAGCAGGCTTTCCTGAAATTGAATTTGACCTTCAGATCTCTACTGGAGAATTTCTTTAATTCTAACTTTTTATTTTGGGTAATTTTACCCAATGATTAACCTTATTAGCGATACCGTAACGAAGCCTTGTTCAAAAATGATTGAGGCAATGTCAAGAGCAAAAGTTGGTGATGATGTTTTTTCTGCCGACCCTACTGTCAACTTATTACAAGAAAGAATCGCAGAGATGTTTGGAATGGAAGCAGGGCTATTTTGCCCTTCTGGCACCATGACCAATCAAATTGCCATAAAAGTCCATACCCAAGCTTTGGACGAAATGATTTGTGATCATTATTCTCATGTCTATCAATATGAAACAGCGGGTTACGGATTTAATTCTGGAATCGGCGTCAATCTGATTGCTGGCGAGAATGGCAAAATTACTCGAAGACAAATTGAAGCCGCAATCAAACCAGTACATGATTGGCTTCCAATTTCAAAACTGGTAGTCATCGAAAATTCTTGCAACAAAGGAGGTGGATCCTATTATACTTTGGATGAAATCCAGCCAATTAGTGCATTGTGTAAAGAAAAGGGCCTGGGCTTACATTTAGATGGTGCAAGATTATTTAATGTGCTTGTTGAGACCCAAGAAGATTGTAAAGAAGTAGGCAAAGCATTCGATAGCATTTCAATTTGCCTGTCGAAAGGTTTAGGTGCTCCGATTGGATCCGTTTTAATAGGCAACAAACAATTTATTTCCAGAGCACGAAGGTTTAGAAAAGTCTTGGGTGGTGGCATGCGCCAAGCAGGTTATTTAGCAGCAGCCGGCCTCTACGCTTTAGAAAACAATGTAGAACGGCTCAAAACTGATAATGATCGAGCAAAAGAATTAGGCCAATTACTGAAGGAACAAAATTATGTTGAATCCATCAGACCAGTAAAAACCAATATTGTCATTTTTGATTTAAAAGAAGGCTTAAATGCACAAAGATTTTTAAAGAAACTTGAAAACAGTGAGATCTTAGCTTCACCTTTTGGGCCAGAAACCATAAGATTTGTGACACACAAAGATTTTGATCTACAAATGTTTGAACGAACTAAGAAAGTTTTAAGTGAATTGGAGATTTAAGAAGCTTCTCGCTTGTTGATCTCATCTCTAATTTTAGCAGCTTTTTCATAGTCTTCATCTGCCAATACATCATCCAACATTTTATTAAGCGCTTTCAAAGAATAATTTTCTAGGCTGTTTTTATTGGCTGACTTTTTAGATTCTGATTTAATTACTCTTTCATTTTCTCCTTCGTCCAAAACTACCCCTGCGGCTTCCATGATAAACTCGAAAGTGTAAATAGGACAATCATATCGAACTGACATGGCAATTGCATCAGATGTTCTTGAATCTATTTTAACTGTTTCACCATTGTGTTCGCAAACTAACTGAGCATAAAAGATTCCATCCAGCAAATTATTTATCACAATTTCCTTAAGTACGATGTCGTATGTGTCAAGTGTATTTTTAAAGAGGTCATGAGTTAAAGGTCTATTAGGACTCATGTTTTCCATAGCTACCGCGATTGCTTGAGCTTCAAAACCACCGATGACGATAGGTAATCTCCTTTCACCTCCAATTTCACCTAAAACAACTGCATAATTATGTGATTGGGTTACACTATGTGACAAAGCAACAATATCAAGTTCTATTCTATTCAACTGAGAATTAAATTAGGACGTAAATATAGATGATTGAGACATACTCTTATATGTCTTTAAAGTCATATTTTTAAAAAGCTTA
>JAHDHU010000014.1 GCA_020631135.1 Saprospiraceae bacterium
TCCAATTTCCTTCTATCCAAGGAAATGTTTTAGAGGATGATTATCTCCATTTAAAAATTCCGAGCTTTGTAAGAGAAAGAATTTATAAAGAATCTTTTTGTAACGAAATCAGCCGAATCCAAGCAGATTCATTAAGTGGCCCATCTGATTGTAACAATAGGTATTATCAAGTATTTATTGATAATGGTAAAATAGAGCGCTTAGACTTTATGAAAGTCCATTCGTCAAATGAAAGTTTTTACCACTATGAAACTTTTATTGACATTAAGTCTTTGCAAAGAGGAAAGCACTTTTTAAAGTTAAAATGGCACTATTTAAACGAAAACGGTGATTTAGCCCAATATATCATCCCTTTTTATAAGAATTAATCTTTAAAAGTATTGCCTGTTAATCGTTAATGCGCTTATATTTGCAGTCCGTTTCAAATAAGAAGAAATATTTTTATGTTAATTATCAATGTTAAAGAAGAGGAATCAATCGACAGAGCCCTCAAAAGATATAAGAGAAAGTTTAGAAATACTAAACTTATTCAAGAACTCAGAAGAAGAAAGCATTTTGTCAAGCCTTCAGTTGAAAGAAGGAATGAGCTTTTAAACGCTGAGTATCGTCTAAAGAATTTTGGATAGTAGCGGCACAACTGTTACGGTCCCATCCCAATTGTAGAAGGATTTAGTCACCAACCTGATTGTATCCTTCTTTTTGGATTAAAAGGAATGTTGAAATCAACATTCCTTTTTTTATTCTCCTCCACCTAGAACTGAAACACTTAAAATGTCTTTATCAAAAAGGTAAAGACCACTTTTATCATCTCCGATCAATTCTAATTTGTCGTTTAAAGTTCGGGCCAAAGCTTCTTCCTCAATTTGCTCTGAAACATACCATTGCAAAAAATTACTTGTAGCATAGTCCTTTTCTTGTAGGGCAATGTCTACTAATTTATTGATACTCTCTGAAACCATAATTTCATGTTCGAGTAATTCTTTAAACGCATGCCGAATAGAAGGAAAGGTTAGGGTCGGAGCTTCGAGTTGGGGAATAACTGCAAATCCACCTCGCTCATTGATAAAATGAACCAATTTTAACATGTGCATTCTTTCTTCATCACTTTGTCGATAAAAGAAAGCTGTAATATTATCAATACCTGGTTGGATTTCGGCCCAACTAGCCATAGCCAAATAAACTTGGGAAGATTGAGCTTCTATTTTCACTTGTGCGTTTAGGGCTTCTTGTACTGTTTTAGATAGCATTAGATTTAGATTTAATGATGAGTTTAGAACATACAAGAAAAGGAAAAGTTTTTGAAATAGATTAAGAAGGACTCATGAATTGAACAATATAGAATCATTCAAAACACGATACCATAAATCTCAACCACGATAATAAAATATCATTTTTTAATTAATCTTTTCACCATGCATTTAGCATGCTGAAATCCTCATCACTCACTAAAATTCTTAGTCCCTGCAAACATGTACAATCGCCGCTTAATTAATCTTTTCACCATCCATTTAGCATGCTGAAATCCTCATCTCTCACTAAAATTCTCAGTCGCTGCAAACATGTACAATCGCCGCTTAATTAATCTTTTCACCATCCATTTAGCATGCTGAAATCCTCATCACGAGTGATGAGGAACGATTAATTATTACCGCCACCCATCATACCTCCTCCAGAGCCACCACCTCCTTGACCATCTCCATCACCAGCTTTTTGATCATTGTTTTTAACCTTGCTTTTTCTTTGTTTAAAATCAACTTTTCCAAACTTGTACCTAAAGTTTACTCCGATGGATCTAAATGGAATGGTAAACCTTGTTCTTTGTTCAAAACCATTTCCTTGGATATCACTGTTGAAAGCTTTATCTGCATTGAAAGGCTCAATAAGACTTAATCCTAAACTGGAATTTTTAAATTCTTTTCTGATACCCATTCCATAGATTGTAAAGGATGGGTTGGTGCCTTGTAAAGTTCTTTGAGGTGATCTAAAAAATCCGAAAAAATCAGCTTTTAGAGATCCACTAAATGAATAATCACCTCCAAAGAAAAGACTATAAAGTATATCATTGGCTTCAAGATTATCTCCATTTACTACTCCCCTAGCACCATAAGTATATAAATTACCACCTCCTCTCACTGTTAATTTTTTGATCGTTTTGGTCGCAAAAATATTTGTACCCACAGAATTATTTGTACCCACATTGTCGAAACTTGTTACTGAAACCCCACTATCATCAACACTTAAAATACTTTCGATGATGTCAGAAGTATGCTTGTAGTAACCTGTCAAAAACAAGGTAATCCCAGCCAGGCTCGTATTATATGACATTTCAAATTGATCTACCAATTCAGGATTAAGTCTAGGTGATCCTATGGTTCGATTAAATACATCCGCATTGTTGTTAAATGGATTTATGTAATACAAATTAGGACGTTGAATCCTTCTACTATAGCTCGCTTTGATGGTTCTGAATTTTGGAAGGCTTCTACTTATGGTAATATTTGGTAGCCAATTTTGATAACTAAATTCAAAATCATCTAAAGGATCAATGGCATCAGTGCCTGCCCTATCCCAACTTCCGTCAATCGAAGTGTGCTCATACCTTAAACCTGTTATGAAAGAAAACTTTTTCTTAACTACGAAACTCAGAGAAGCATAGCCAGCGTACACATCTTGACCGTATCCAAAAATATTCGAAACGTATGGATTGTCTGGTAAGCTTTCTGTGGAGTAGTCACTATTAATATCTCTAAAAATTACTTTGGCTCCGGTTTCTAATTTGAATGATTTCGGTAATGGTTGTGTTAAGTCAACTTGAAAAGTAGTTTCCAAATTATCTCCATCGTTAAATACGCCAGATTGATTTCGATTTAAAGCTTCTAAAAGACTATGTTCTTCACTTACCGTGAAGTCTTGGTTATTGTCTCCTTTAGAAACTTGAGCGGCAAAGACCAATTCTTTGTCCTTTTTATCTTCGAAAGTTTTGGTATAATCTAAGGTTACATCATACCCTCCAAAATAATTGCCGCCTATGGTGTTTCGAGTAAATGAATCTACCCCAAGCATTGCGTCAGCAAAAAAACCATTGTTAGAACCGTCGGTATCGAATCCAAAACCTCTAATGGTAAATGATGCATTCAAAGCATTAAAGGCATTAAAATCATAAAACGCGCTCACGGAACCATTACCTCCTAATCTTGATGTTCGATTTATTCCTTCATTGAATGAACTTACAACACCGTTGTCTATTCGCTCAAATGATGTAACTCCATTGGCAGGTAAAGAGTAAAAAAGCGAACCACTGCTACTCATTCCCAATCTTCCTTTACCGGCATTTAGGCTTGAGAACAAACTATTTTGACGAGTACCTATTGAAGTATTAATAGAACCAGCAATACCTTCGATATTTTCTCTTTTGGTGATAATATTTATTATACCGGCACTACCCTCTCCATCATATTTTGCTGATGGAGAAGTAATCACTTCGACTTTTTTTATTTGATCGGCCGGAAACATCTTTAATGCATCTGCCACATTATTGGCAAACATACCTGACGGCTTCCCGTTGACTAGGATGCGTACATTACTCGAACCTCTTAAAGAAACATTGCCATCTAAGTCTACGGTAAGTAATGGCACTTTTCTCAAGACATCTGTCGCGTCCCCTCCGGCAACCGTGGCATCCTGTTCGACATTATAAACCAATTTATCGGGTTTATTTTCAATTAGCGATCGCTCACCAGTTATCTCAACCTCGTCCAACACATAATCTGAAGGAATCAAAAATATTTTGCCCAAATCTGCATCAGGGCTTTTTAGTGTTAGTTTAATGCTGTCGAGTTTCTTTTCTTCATAGCCCAAAAAAGAAATATAGATATCATACGAGCCTGTTTTAGAGTCAAACTTAAATTTGCCATCATCATCTGACAATACACCATCTTTTTCTCTTGTTTTTCCTGCAGTCTTTAAGACTAGAGTCGCGTATGGCACTGGTGCCCCGCTTATTGAGTCAACCAAGGTTCCTGAAATTTTACCTTTAATGGATTTCGACTTGGCTCCTCCCATTCCTGGCCATTGCGAATATGAAATTTCGGCGAATGCCAAAAGAACGAGTAGTACGATAAGCTTTTTCATTGTTTGATTTTACTCTATAAATTTAATTTGAATATAAGATCAGCTTTGTAAGTTTTCGACGGAATCGAAATTCTACCAGATTAATAATCACCAATTGATTGTGTAAGAATAGCCCGAAGATGTTTTTTCTTTTTTCCTTGAATCTTTTTGGTTTTTGATTTTATAGTTTATCCCTGAAATGGAATTTTGAGGTAAAGCAAAATGAATTCTAATATTTTTATGAAATGTAACTTTCAAGTTGCGAGGTATTGAGGGAATATCGAATCGAAACAATTTAACAACGCGAATGGCCTCTTTATCACAACCATCTCCTAAACTTGAAAGCACTTTGACATCACCCACTTTACCTTTATAATCTATTTCATACCGCAAATAGACCGATCCTTCCGTTTTGTTTTTTAGGGCAAGTTTTGGATAAATCAAAGCCTGCTTAATCAATTTAGACATTGCTTCTTTGCCACCCTTGTAAACAGGTTGTTTCAAAAAATGTTTGTCTTTAGAGCTTCGCTTCATATATGTAAAAATAAATCAATATAAAGACAGCAGAGGAATTAACTTTGATATTCGTTTAACTCTAAAAATGAGAGCTTTAGTTATATCAGGAGGAGGATCCAAAGGAGCATACGCCGGTGGCGTGGCCCAATATCTTATCGAAGAAGAAAAAAGGAACTACGATATTTTTATAGGTAGTTCTACAGGTAGTTTATTGGTTCCTCATCTTTCGATTGGCAAAACGGCAGAAATTCGAAAAGCTTATACTTCTGTAGGCATGAAAGATATTTATAGCATATCTCCTTTTAAAATCAGCCAAAATAGAGATGGTTCTATAAAAACTTCGATCAAGCACATCAATGTGATGCGAATGTTTTTAAAAGGTAAAAAAACCTTTGGGGAGCATCTTGCGTTGAGAAATACCATCGCAAATTTCTTAAGTGAGGAAGATTTTAAAACGGTTAAAAAGAATCCAACCAAAGTCATCATTACCGTTTCTAACCTTACTGATCAGCAGGTCGAATACAAGTATGATTTAGATCAGAACTATGAAGATTTTTGCGATTGGATGTGGGCATCTTGCGGCTTTATACCTTTTATGGGAGTTGTTGAAAAAAATGGAAAAGAATATGCTGATGGAGGATTTGGAAATTTTATACCGATAACTGAAGCCATCAATAATGGAGCTCGAGAAATAGATGTTATTGTTTTAACCCCAAGGCACAAGCAAAAAGCCATCGTCAAAACTCGAAATCCATTCGATTTATTTCTCCATACTATGCAGTTTATGTTAGGTCAAATGGTACATGACGATATATTCATTGGACATTTATTTAGTATTTATGATCCTGGTGTTAAAGTAAACTTCTTCTTTACTCCAAGAGAGCTCACCCCATATTCGTATTATTTCGACAAAGAACAAATGAATAACTGGTGGGATGAGGGATTAGAATTCGGACACAAGAGGTGTCGAGAAATATTTTAATTCGCTAATTTCTACTTATTTAAAATTATATTTTGAAAACAATTCTCTCTTAGCAAAGCTGGAGAAGATCAATTTTGCCTTAAAAAGCATCTAAATAGCTTAATTTTTGCCAATTAGCTGACAAAAACGATCCTAAAACGTACTATTTTCGGATTTTCTTGTGTTAAGAATAGGGTTTGGTCTAATAATGGATGTCTAGTATATAATTCTGTTACACCCATTCATCATTAAAAACTTCCAATATGAAAAACTTAACAAAAGTTTTATTCTGCGTGTTTTTTTCTTTCTCAATATCCTTGATGTGGGCTAATAACGAACCAGCCTTTTTCGAAATCGAAAGTATTAATTTTAAAATGAATGTCGAACTAATGAATTCGCATTTAATCGAAATTGACTTTCAAGAAAAAAATGGAAATCTATCTTTTGCATCACCTAAAGAAATCACTTTTTTACGTGTACTAAACGGTGACAATGAGATTGAGTATCAACTACCCATTTTCTCTAATAACATCATCTTAGACGTTAAAGATTTTCAAAAAGGAAATTACCAAGTAGTTTTGATACTTGACGGAGAAATCATGATTCCTTCAAGTTTCTCGGTAAAGAAATAAGTCGAATTTAAAATTAAAGAGTCGTCCCAAGCATAAAGTTTGGGGCGATTTTTTATTTGTCCAATTGTCCAGAAGAATCCGCATACCATACGGCAATACCTACAATTAAAAATACAATTGGAATTGCGCCTAAAGCAGTCATAGTTTTCAGTTTATTATTTAGATAAATAATTTTATAAAGGTCACATTAATTATGTACACCTAACGAACTTTTTGCAAGTTCGATGTGTGCTAAATGGTGCTCACAATGCCAAGCATAATGAGCTAAGTTTTGAAATAAATCCGTTTTCTTTTGAGCAATAGGATGAAACCAAGTTTTTTCAAAATCTTTAGGCTTCATAGAATTTAACAATTCTACCCATTTGAAATGGGTTGCCGTAATAAGATCTAAAGATCCAGCCAAGTGGTTATTGGATCCAACTTCCAATTGTGCCCAAAGATGTTCTTCGTATGGACGAATTGTTGGGTTTTCTTCAGTAAGTGCCAATTTAAATCGCAATAAAGCATTCAGATGACTATCTGCACAATGATGTACTAATTGTTTGATATTCCATCCATCCGGACGATATTTCCAAGAAAGTTCTTCATCACCTAAGTTCAATGTGGAATTGGCAATGGATTTTGGAAATGTGTCAATTACCTCTATCCCTGATTCAACAGAAAAGTCATTTTTTGCACCATTAAATTTGCCGATTGGAAATTTGAGCTGTTCTATATACATCTTTTTATTTAAAAGTCTAATTCTATTGTATCTCCAGCCTTTAAATCATCATTTCCTTTTTTGTTATTTGGCTTTTTCTCTTTAGCCTTAGTCCCTGCAGATTTCTTGGTAGCAAGTTTTTTATTAGGATTCGCCTTTTCGGGTTTACTAGTACCTGTTTTTTCAGGAATGTTTAAAGGAAGTTCGGCATTCTCAACCTTAGATACTTCATTATCTTTTTCATCTAGATTTTTTTGAAGCTCTTCGATAATTGGACTTACTTTCAAGATTTTAAATTCACCTAGTTTATTTCCTAAAGCTTTGTATCCTTTGACATCAATGAAATTTTCAAAATCCATTTCTTTATCATATTTCTTGCCTCCACTTTTATATGAGTAAGAAACTTTTGGACTTTTATTGGCTGAGGCGTAATACAGCTTAGAACCTTTGCTTTCTGATATGAAAGAGAATTTCTCATCTAATTTGGAAGTTTCCACCTTAAATCTTTTAACCATTGTCCATCCTTTCTCTCCTTCAAAATAAAGTACTGCCACTTCGGTATCTTCATTAAATCTATAGACATCCCAAAGCAATGTGGGATCATATTTTTTATTAAGATCCAAATCATTTATTTCGTAGGTGCCATCCTTGTAGATTGCGATAAGTTGATCACCGGCATCAAACTTTCCTAGATCTTTCCCTCTTTCATCTTGATTAATCCTTCCATTGTCTAAGTCTATCCAAGCCTTGATTGCACCCAAAGAAGAATTTCCGAGTTCTAATTGTGTTATTTTTTTTACGGGATATTTAGTAACAATGTTACCGCCTGAACCACGACCTTTTATTTCTAATTCTTTAAAATCAAATTCTATTAATTTTTTCTTCGCTTTGCAACCGGGAGATAATTGAATCTGGACAATTTCGCTTTCTCCATTTGGATTAGCGGTGAAGTATAAAATTTTTGAGCCTTTATGCCCTTTAGTCATTGGGTATTCCCGGTTTCGGGTGACACCAGTTACATGGAATCTTTTGGCCATGGATCTTCCAGTTTTACCATCAACATATATCATGTTGTATGTTGTCCGATCATCTCCCTTTTTCCAAATGGCAGCATGCAATAGATTTTTACCAATAAAAACTTTATCTGCCATCTTCACCACCTTCATAACACCTTCTTTGGTAAAGCCTATGACATCATCTATTGTTGAACATTCTTGAATGAACTCATCTTTCTTTAAACCTGTACCAATAAAACCATCCTTAAAGTTAGCGTAGAGTTTGGCATTATTTTGCACGACCGCTTGTACCTTAATGTTTTCAAAATTTGTAAGTTCAGTTTTACGCTCTCTTCCTTCTCCATATTTATGAAGAAGCATTTCATAAAAAGCTATAGTAAACTCAGTGAGGTGAGCTAAATCATATTTTACTTGTTTGAGCTCTTCTTCAATCTTTGCGATATGTTCATCAGTTTTAAATTTATTGTATTTAGAAATCTTTTTGATTTTGATCTCCGTTAATCTGATTAAATCCTCTTCTGTAATATCACGTTGTAAGCTAATACGAGCATCATTCTTTTTCGGCTTATCCGAAGGCGTGACCACAAACTTCTTTAATCCTTTCTCAATAACTTGTAAAACCTCTTCGAAAGATTCACACTCTTCAATATCTCGATAGATTCTGTTTTCGATGAATATTTTCTCTAGACTGGTCAGGTGCCATTTTTCTTCGAGTTCTTTTTTCTTAATCTCCAACTCCATTCCAAGCAAAGTCTTCGTTCGAATCGTACAGTGCTCAAGAATATCATTGACATTCATAAACCTTGGTTTATCATCAACGATCACGCATGCGTTGGGTGAGACAGAAACCTGACAATTGGTAAATGCGTATAAGGCATCCATCGTCACTTGCGGACTAATACCAGGTGCTAAATGAACCAATATTTCAACATCCCTCGCGGTATTATCTGTTAATTTTTTGATTTTGATTTGACCTTTTTCGTTGGCCTTAATTATACTGTCGATCAAGTTAGTTGTTGTGACTCCGTAAGGCAATTCTTTAATTGCCAAGGTAGTTTTATCAACTTCAAAAATCTTGGCTCGGATTTTAACTCTTCCTCCTCTTTTTCCACCATTGTATTCACTGACATCAGCTGAGCCTCCGGTCATGAAATCAGGATAAATCTTTACTTTTTTACCTTGAAGAATTTTTATGGAAGCTTTTATGATTTCGATAAAATTGTGCGGCAAAATTTTTGTCGACAAACCAACTGCGATACCTTCTACCCCTTGGGCCAATACCAATGGAAACTTAACTGGTAAAGTAATCGGTTCTTTATTGCGACCATCATAAGACAATTGCCATTCAGTAGTTTGTGGATTAAATACTACATCCTTCGCAAACTTTGTTAATCGAGCCTCAATATATCTAGATGCTGCAGCTGAATCTCCAGTCCTTACATCACCCCAGTTTCCTTGCGGGTCAATCAATAAATCTTTCTGACCTAGTTTGACGAGTGCATCACCGATGGCCGCATCTCCATGAGGATGATATTGCATAGCATGCCCGATGACATTCGCTACCTTATGATAACGACCATCATCTTTATCTTTTAAGCTTTGAAGGATTCTTCTTTGGACAGGTTTTAGGCCATCATCAATTGCTGGAATCGCTCTTTCCAAAATTACATAGGAAGCATAATCGAGAAAATATTCTCGATACATTCCATTAAGGGTTAACAAAGAATCTTCTCCCTGAACCTCTGTATCTGCATCTGGTTTGAATCCCTTTTTCTTGGCCATTTAAATAATCAATTGAGTAATTATCCTGATAAAATAAAGCTTTAAAGATACATATAAATAAATTTAATATGTGGATATCTAATAGCTTTAGGTCAGCTAATTTGCCTCAGAATAGGACGTTAACTCAGATCTTTAACTGCTTTTTTAAATTCTTTCCACGATATCGTTTTGCTACCATTTTCGTCAAATTTGTTGAGTAATTCTGTCGTTACCAGACCTCGTAAGAATTTGTTAATCTTAGATTTCTTGAGAAGTTTTTTGACCTCCGCGGTACTCAGCTCTCCGCTTTTATCTCCATCAAAAAATGCAAAAGCATCTTCAGGTTTTTCAAATTGTTGGGTTAGGACAATTTTAATTTTATTCAGGACTTCTTTCTTTTTAGACATTTATTCTTGTTTGTGCTTTAATATAAGATTGGAACTTGATTAAAAAAAGAAGTATCGAAAAATTCGATACCTCTTCTTCAAAATGTGAAGGATAAACATCCTTCGTAAAATCAAAACAATCAATTTTCGTCTATGTAACTATTGTTTAGTTTGGTGATTAAAAGAATCAAATTCTTCATACTATTGTTCACCTTCTTGTTTTTTACGTTCTTTTCTTTCTCTTTCTTTAAATTCGTTTTTCCAAACACTCCATCGCATATTATCATCAACGATTACTTTTTTGGTTTCGGGAATGTAGATATTATATCTTACATTTTGTCCTCGATACTTATTGCCACGATAAATTCTGTAGGCTTCGGGAATTAGAATTTCGTTTCCATTGATCTCTTCACTAGTTACTACATGTCGTGCAATTTTTTTCGCTTCTGAATGTGATCTTCCAGCAGATGAAATGATTTTGTCCATTCTAATATTCTCATCTTCTGAGAAATATATATTTACGCGTACATCATCGCAAAACAAACCATGTCTATTGACGGAAGTCTCTCCTAAATCAATTTTAATTCCGTCGGTCATTTCTTCGATTATTTTCTCAGAAATCACGATTTCATTGTCCACTATTTCAATGTTTTGTTTTTCTACAATTTTACTACTAGAAGTATAATTGGGAATATGAAAAAGGAAAGAAAAAACAAACAATATCATTGAGATCAATCCGGTACCTAAAATTCCGTTTCGAATGTTCTTCTTTAAGTTGTATTTGGTGAAAATTCTGAATAAGAAAAATAGCACCAGAATCATTATACAGCAAAACAAAACAAATCCAGCAATCCATCCCAACCAAGTAAGAAAATAACTATTGCTGGAAAAATAACCGACGTGAGGTGTAGCAGAAACGAAGGCGAACAAACCACTAGCTAGGACTACGCCACTTGCAATTGTTAATATACCGGCAATCAGATAAACAATCGGTTTAATGATCAAACCGATCAATTTCAAAATAGATCTTACGATGGATCCTAAAAAAGAAACCCCTTTGGATAAGGTTGATCGAATCGAAAAAGAGGATTCTTTATGGATTTTTTTTTTGAGCCCAAAGAGCTGATATTTTCACTGCCACGTTCTACGATTCCGTCAAATTCATCCTTGACTGTTTTGGCAATGGTTTTGACATTGATGGGCTCACCCTTCATGGCGAGCTTATCAGCTGAAGAATTGGCTTCTGGGACAATTACCATCAACACAATGTAAACTATGATGGAGATACCTCCTGTAAAAATTAATAGCAATGCAAAAATTCTTACCCACAACGGATCGTTCCATCCAAAATACGATGCCAATCCAGCACAAACTCCACTGATTACTTTATCGTCTGGATCTCTAAATAACCTTTTAGCGCGATTTTTAGAACTTCTCTTTTCAGTACTGGTTTGATCTATATGATCTTCATCCGAAGTGACAGCTCCAAAATCTTGAGGAGTACCCATGATAGCAATCGCATCGTTTAAATTCTTTTTTGAAACAATGGTATTGGGAGTATTATTTTCTTGTAACAACTCAGCCATTCGTGCCTCTATATCAAATAAAATCTCTTCATGTCCTTGTGAATGCGAGAAGTGCGCTTCTAGGGTTTCTAGATAAGATTGTAGTAATGAATATGCCTCCTCATCTACAGTAAACGGAAACCCGCCCAAATTGATATTTACTATTTTGTTCATTTTATTTTTTTAATCGATTGTCTAATGATTTATTTCTTTTGCGGTTTGATGTTTAAGGTAGATTCTTGTACCGCATGATTAAGTTCTTTCCAAGTTTGCAACAGACTCTTTAAAAATTCTGAACCCGTTTTGGTTATGCTGTAATACTTACGTGGTGGACCTGCATTTGATTCTTGCCAATTGTAGGTCAACAACTCTGCGTTTTTTAATCTATTCAACAAAGGATACAATGTGCCTTCTACCACAATTAATTTTGATTCTTTCAATTTCTTAATTATATCGGAAGGATACATCTCTTCTTTGGAGACAATAGATAATACACACAATTCTAAGATTCCTTTTCTCATCTGTGCTTTTGTATTTTCTAATTTCATTGAATTATTTATTATGTCTTTGCTTGACAATTCAAATATAGTAAAAATATATAGTACTATGCAATACATAGTTCTATAATTATGGCTAGTACTATATAAATGATCATTTTTTATCGACCAACGCCAAAAAAACCACAGTAAATCAATAAATTCACATTAATTAATACGTCGTCCTTGGTCTATGTTTTAAAAAAAGATTATCCCTTGCTAAAGCCACTCTTGACTTGTATCCTATTGCTTTTGGGAATAAGTCAGACTTTAGGTCAAGAAATTATACGTTTAAAGAACGGTCAAAAATTGGAGGTTATAATTCTAGATCAGAACGATGAATGGATTAAATATCAAGAATTAAATGATCCCAATAAAATAGCTTTCACTATTGACAAAAATCTTATCTATCAAATTGCTAAACTGGATAAAGAAGAAAACCTAATCATTCAAGGTACAGGTGAGTATTTAACTTTTAAAAATCGCCAAATCAAATTAAACGGCATCGCCTTTTTTAATGATGCATTAAATGTCACCTATGAAAAAAGTTTAAATCCTTTTTACTCTTGGGAATCAACTTTTAAAATAGTCGGTTTAAATTTTTCAGATACCCACGTTACTCGTGGTGCTTCTGTGGATTTCGGATATAAGATTAGATTAAAACGAATTTTATCCGAAAATGATAATTATATGTCCAAGCATATTTTGGAAGGCGGATATTTGATACCTAAAATTGGATTCAGTTATTTAGTGAATGATACAAGAGGATTTTCTGGAATCATCACAACATCACAAATATTTAATTTAGGAATTGACGTTGGTAAGCAATGGATATTATTAGAAAAATATTCTATTGATGTATTTATGGGAATGCATTATTTAACTGGAATAGTTAGGACTGATTCAGCACCGGGTACAAATATTTTCTTTACTCCTATTCGGATAAATAATGGAGATCTAATCGGGCAAGATCAAAGGGCGATTTCTGTAGGCATAAGATTCGGGATACTTTTCGGTACTTCTTAAATGAACTAAAAACTATAATTCATTCCTACCCTACCAGCTGAGTAATTATAATTTTGAGGATTAAAAATGCCTATTACATTATCACTTGACAATACTATCTGTAAAGGCCCTAGATTCAATAACGATCCCAATCCAATCCCAAAGCTTCCATCCACAGTTTTAAAAGAAATATTTATTTGAAATGTTTCCGATGGCTTAAGGGTTCCTATTATTCCAAAAGCGTTGTACCCGCTTCTTTGATCGTTTACAAAAAATCCGTTAATACCAAATTTTTCATTTACTTGATAAGCTAAAGAAAGATACATTTTTGTGAACAGATCGGTTTCGTAAGTGATGCTACTTTGGGTAAGGTCTAATAACTGTTTTAAAGAATCTTCTACTATAATATCATTTTCGTCATTAAAGAAATCCAAAAGATCTAATCCTTCGTAAATCGTTTCTTCAGCACTTAAATATTCACTGGTATTGCTGTCCCATTTGATTTTTCCCAAATCTATTACAGAAGCCATAAAAGAAAATTTCCCAAATTCGCCAGATGCTCCGAAATCAAAACCAAAACCATGATTTTTTCCAAAATTCTCAAATCTTTTGGCTTCAAAATCAAGTTGTACATCATCTATCCCATTATAAATAAAAGTACCAGAAGAATTATAAATTAATCCATCATTCGAAGTCAAACTGAGTTGATAAATTTCAGGATCTGTATATAAGGCTAAATCATTTTCAGGCGATGAAAAATCTAACACTCCTGAAAGGTACTTCACTCTTGCACCAAGATTAAAATTTCCAAAAGTTTTGGAATAACCTAAGGTCAATTCGTGATAATTATTAACAAGTAGCTGATGTGAGAGGTCTATAGATTCACCTATATATGGTGCGTTACCAAATTGATAAAGTTCTATAAGACCATTGGAAAATTGTAGAGAACTTTGTTCCCTCCAACCATAAGCCAAACTAAACATGTTATTGCCTTTCCTAAAATCTAATCCAAACAAAGAAAATCTTCTTTCAATTTGAAAGTTGTTACGTTTCTCAAATTTACCTACAACTCTATCAAATTGAAGTTCGAAGGTTCCTGGATTTCTTTCCACTAAAAAATCACCAATCGGCACAGAAGATTGAAAAACCAAATAGGATAAACTAGGAGCAACGATGGTTAATCCGGTATCCTGTTTGACATGAGAAATAATTATTGGGTTACTTTGACGCAAGTCAAATCCTAGTGATTGAATTTCTTGACTAAGACCAATTACTGAAAACGAAATGACGCTTAAAACAACTATTACAGCTCTGATCATTATTCTGCGATTGTTAATTTGGCTCCTAATTTTAAATCCAAAGCATAGTCATCATATATCCATAAAGGCACTGTTCCGTTATTAAGACTAACAACTTTAACAATGAAAAAAACTTTATCTGCGCCGATAATTTTATTGAAGCGATCTGTGTCAAAAGGAATTAATTCTGTTTCACTGCCTCTAGAAAGAATTTCTCCATCTAATCCTATTTCGGCAGCGGGTAAAAAATAAGAGTTTTCAAATAGAGAATCCGATACAACTCCACTATCCTCAAAATACATCTGGATATCTAAATCGAAAGGAAAATCGTTTTCCATGACCAACTTAAATTCTGCAGAATTAACTTGATCATATCCTTCAAAATTTAAATCTACTGTATCCGTTAATTTGAGGTTATTTGCATACTGAAGCAATGGCATTTCTACGTCGGTTATCACTTGATAATAACTATCCTCAGTCATAAAGCCTATAATACTCGGATCATCATCTGGGTTTCCAATTGCATTGATGTCAAAAAATACCTCAGAGACTTTTTCATTAAAAATTTGCTGAATATTTGAATTATCAGAAGTGAAGACAAATTCGTTGGATTTTACTTCACCAACTTCACTAAGAGATGGATAATCAAATTGGACTCCATTGTCAATAAATTCACCTTCCATGCTCCAAACATTATTATCAATCGTTGTAAATCTAACTTCATTGAATTGTGCTTGCACTGGAAATCCAAAAGCATTTTCAACTTTTATATTGACTTTAGGATCTTCAAACCACAGACCTCCACTTAACCAATTGCTATAAGCGCCAACAGTGATGACATTTCCCATAATTGGATTTTCTTCTCGACCAAAAAAACCTTCGATATAACCAAAATCTAAACGGTCAAATTGAAAAATCAATTCATCTAACAATATGCGTTCACCATTGGGCCTAGTAGCATAGTAGATAACATTCATTTCGTTGTTTTGTAATTGTACTTCCCAACCGTCTAAGTCGTCGTATTCGGTGGTGATTGTACCTCCTGTAGATGGAATTGTCCAACTATTCGTATAGGCTACTCCATCTTTGGTGACCTCTGGGATGGTGATTTCAACATTTATTTCTTCATTGAGGTTCGAAGTCATAAACCACCTTATACCCATATTATTAAGTGTAGCTCTATTAAGTACCCAAGAATCCGGGAAATTATCAACCGGAAGAGGAATTGGTGCGACTGAATCGTTTATAAATATTGGGAGACCTACTTCAACTGGCTGAAAAATGTCTCTTGCTACTCTGCGTACTGTGTCAGCGGTGTAAAAAACAGTCAATCTACCATCCGTATCTACCTTCACAGTAGCATTGGTACTCGTGTTGTCAGCTATATCGAGTATTCGAGCTGAGGTATTGATCAGTGGAATGGCATATTCCCCATCAAAATTGATGTCGACTTGATCCACCTCTGAAAGTTGACAGCCCAACACTCCAAAAACCAAAATTAATGACCAAATCAAAAATTGGTTATTCGATTTCATATGAGGTGCTTTTGATTATTAAATTCATTAATAAGACTTATAAAAACGATGAGCCCCTAAGGTTTCAATTCAATTTCTTCACCTAGCTCTGGTATATTAACGTTTGAGAACCCATTTTTGGAAAGGTATTTCTTAAACTTCTTTTGTGTATCATATTCTCCGTGAACCAAAAAAGTCGCCTTTACCTGCTTTTTTATAGGTTTAAGAAATTTTACAATTTCCTTCCGATCCGCATGCGCTGAAAAGGAGTGCATTAATTCTATTCTCGCGTTTATTGTAATTTGTTCACCAAACAGTTTTATGCTTTCGGCTCCAGCTTTTATAATTCCACCAGCAGTGTCAGGCGAGCAATATCCAACGATCAGTAAGGTGGTATTTGGATTAGCCAAATTATTGAACATGTGATGTCTTATTCTTCCTGCATTCATCATTCCAGACGAACTAATGATAATTGCAGCTTCTTTTGATGCATTTAAAGATTTAGATTCATCAACCGATCTTACATATTTGAGATCGTTAAATCCAAAAGGATTTTCATCTATTAATAAGTACTCATTTAAGGCATTATCAAAACATTCTGGATGTGCCCCAAACACTTGTGTGGCATTTACTGATAATGGACTGTCTACGTAAACCGGAATTTTGGGGAGTTTTCCATTGGTTTCAAGCTTATCTAGCATATACACCAATTCTTGAGTTCTTCCAACACTAAAAGCTGGGATCAATAGTTTGCCCTTATTTTCAATACAGGTTTCTCTTATGATTTGAAGAAAACGATCGGTTTGTTCTGGATTTGATTCGTGTTCTTTATCACCATAAGTGGATTCACAAATGAGGTAATCTGATTCTTCCATTAATTGCGGATCACGCAATATTGGTCTATCTGGTCTTCCTATATCACCAGTAAAGCCTAAACGAATGGTTTTGCCACCTTCTGTGATCTTCAAATTGACGCTAGCGCTACCTAAGAGATGCCCAGCATCGTTAAACCTTAATTCGACTTGATCATGAATTTTTATCCACTTGTCATATTCGTAGGCTCTATACTTTTCCATTGCAGGGACAATATCCTTACTTGTGTATAAAGGTTCTCTTTTCTTTAAATTCTTCTTCTTTCTTTTCTTTTTCTTCTTGGCCAATCGTTTATTATAATACTCGGCTTCTCTTTCCTGAATTTTGGCGCTGTCTAAAAGCATGATTGCACATAAACTTCTTGTGGCGTGGGTACTGTGTATGCAGCCACTAAATCCATCCTTGACTAATTTTGGAACTCTCCCTGTATGATCAATATGTGCATGAGATAATATCAAGCAATCTATTTCTCGAGGGTCAAAATACCAATCGTTGTTGCTTATCCAGTCTGCTTTACCACCGCCTTGGTATAAACCGCAGTCAAGTAATATTTTATATCCACTATCTAAAGTTATGAGGTGAGAACTTCCAGTAACATTTCTTGCAGCACCACAAAATTTGATCTTCATTTAATTAGGCTAAAAATTCAAGTCAAAGATAAGTTTTATCCTTTTAAGGCAATTGTCATTTTATTTTTGAACAATGAATTTGGAAGTTCCGATCAATCCCAATTTGTCATATAAACTCAAATAATACAAACCACTGTTTAAATATTTTACGTTTATCGAATTCGTTGAAAGTTGATCCTGTAAAATCATTTTCCCAGAGATATCGTATAATTTGAACTTTAGAGATCTTTCTAAATTTTGAGTTTTTATAAATATTTTATCGTTCGTTGGATTTGGGATAATTAGAAAATTAACTTTTTCCAAATTCTTTTCTGATAATAGTGGAAACTCATTTACCAAATGATTTGTGGTTGTATTGGTAACAATAGCTGGATTAAAATCGAAATAAATGTGCGCCGTATTTTCGATTACAATATCCTCTTCACTAACAATAGCAATTTGAAATTTTATAAATCCTTGACTGGCCAATTCATTTTCTGATTTTGGAGGCAGAACTATATCTTCAAAAATAAAATCAACCACCCTGCCGTTGATGGATACTAAATAATCATGGCTGGCACTAACTACCTTGAATGTGTTGAGATCAAGATTTTCATCCAAAGTATCTCTTATTATTACATCGGTTGCTTTATAATTGCCTTCGTTCTGAAATCGAATGGTGTATTCTAGGGCATCCTCTAATAATGATAAGCCATTGAGTGTGTCACCAGTAGATGTACCGTTCTTGTCATTTGGATCGTAAGAACACAATAAGATCTGACTTACATTTGTTTCGGTTTCTTCGCTACCATTGTCAGGAATAAAGCTTAAAGTAAAATCAAATTCTTCTCCTAAAAACTCAAAACTTGGGGCTTTAAATATGCAAGGCACAGAAGCGGTTTGCATAAAATCGAGTGCATCCACTTCCCATTCTACGAAATTACTCCCTATACTGGTGATCGTACCGAATCCACTTATATACTCAAATTTATCATCAAACTCCAAACGCAAAGTTCCGCTCACCTGATCGAAATTTAAATTTCGAATTTGAATCCAGACATTAGATTTAAAACCACAAACCGCATTTCCTAATGTTAGATCCAGCTCCACACCTTCGTGAAGGTTTTCAGAAAACAATGCAATTTCCAAATCTTCTACCTCAATTCCTTGATACAATAAAACCGAATCCATAGTGGTGGAAATCCAGTGGGTGTCTGTTTGAGGAATGAGTGTCAGATTTCCAGTTTGAGCAGGATAGAATTTAAATTGTCCTTTAGAATTACTTATTGCAATTTGATTTGTTTCAGCAATCTTTAATTTTTGATTGCCCAAAAATGGTTCATCATTGTTGACGCCATCTTGATCAGCATCAAAAAATACTGTCCCAGAAAGCCCTCCTCTCAAATCCAAAATTGGTTGAAAGGACGAAATGCAATGTGATTGTTGAACCCACAGTTCTCCATTGGGGTGCATTTGAAGATTAAATAAATCTAACGAGCCAACATCAGAATTAAGAATATCATATTTCTGTAAAGCTCCTTCATGATAAGTAAACAAACCCAAATTTGCTAATGCAAAGCAAAAATGATCCTGAGCCAATTCTTCAACATCCATAATAGAAATATAGGTGGGTTCAGCATCGGGAATATAAATTTTAGTCCAGTCATCTATGCCGTCAAATCTCAACAAACCTGTTGCATCTACGACCCACAGCTTATCATTAGAATCGATGTATACACTTTGTACATAATAATCGATCGGAGCATTTAAGATGGTAAAGTTTTCTTGAACCCCATTGTAATATTTAATTAACCCGTTATGGCTATTTACTACATAAATATTTTCTTCGCTGTCGACTTCAACAGATGTGATATCTTCCTCTTCGCTAAGCAGATCTTCAATTTTCCTCCATTCTCCATTGTCAAGATAAAAAACACCTTCCGTCAATGTAGCTATGTAAAATGTTCCAGAAGGAGAAATGCTGAAATCACGAATTTCAGTAGGTAAATCATATTGAATGTCAAATTGGGCACCATCAAAACTTACCAAGTTGTTTTCATGAGAAAACCACAACTTACAATCCACAGGATTTAATTGAAAATTTCGATATTCCCAATTTTCAACATTAGGAATATGCTCCCAAACATTATTCGCAAAAGTTGCCAAACCTTTGAAGCTCGACACCCACATATTGTCCTCACAATCCACGAGAATATCTCTATAGTAATTATATTGTAATCCATCTGGTTGTAAAGATGCTGTTTGAGATTCACCATTTTTTATCCAATACAATACCTGCTTTCTGGTTAAGGGATTATAATAGCTGTACCAATCATATTTGTCCAAGTCTCGGCCTAAAAAATGAAGATTTTCAAAAGGCTGCAAAACAACATCTTGACTTGTCCAAAAATCCCAACCATCACTCTTATGAAATGTCCCAAAGCTACTTTCTTCCAATTCATGTTTAAATTGAAATAAGTACAAACCATCATTTTGACCTTTAAAAACTAAAGCGCCGGGTAGATCATTATGTACCATGACCCACTGCTGATTGCTAAAATGTAGCAGTTGAATTGGTCCGGATTGAGATTCTCCATAAGAGACGATCCAAATGTCATCATTGGCATCTAAGAAAAATGAGCCTTCAAACTTTATATAATCAACTACTAAATCCAAATTGTGTAAATAATCTAATTGTAATTCGCCATCATACTTTAATAGATTACTTACATTTCTAACGATAATGTTGTTTTCAGAATCAATTCGAAAATCACTAACTGTTGAAAGGGAAAGATTATGAATCATAAATTCATCATCCTTGATGCTCGCTAATTTTCCACAATTACAGATGTCATCAATTACTATAAACCAAAGCGTACCTTGTTTATCCAGGGTTAAATTCCTGATTCTGGAGATGTTTGGCAATTCGTACAGGTCATTAAAAAATTGCCATGAGGTTCCATTTTTTCTGATTAAGATTTTTTGATTTTGAAGTATCCATAGTGTGTCATCAATCGACCCTTCAATTTCTTTGACCTTAGTTGTCAACAAATCACTGTTCATTGGTCTATGAAAGTTCCACTTATTATTGGATTGATCATATTCTCCCAGTCCACCCTCTGAGGCAATCAAAACTCCAGACTCCGAAAAAAGAAAATCATTGATCAAATCTAAATTAGAATAATTGGTCCAATCATTTTGTGCAAATGGTATGGCAAAACTAAAAACTAAGAAAAATCCAGTCAATATGTATTTCACATTAGAAGTTAGTAATTAAAAATGTAGTCTTTGTCTTTAGTTTCTTAATAATATCTAATAGTTGTTCTTTGAGACAAAAAAGGAGCACATATTTCTATGCGCTCCTTAAACGAAACAGAAGTTCTTTATTCTATTTTAAAACTTGAAATTGTTTGGCAATTCTATTTTTACCATCAATCTTTAAAGAAGCAACATAGGTGCCTGATTCATATTGTGAAACATCAACCAATTCTTTTTCCTTAGAAATTTCTCCAAGAGATCTACTTTCAATTTTTTGACCCAATTGATTATAGATTTCTAACAAGCCTCCTTTGCCTTTAAATGCAGAAAGATTCAAAGTCAGGGTATTTGCGGTTGGGTTTGGAAATAAAGTGAAGTCTGAGGACTCAATATCAAAATTTTCATTTCTTGTATCAACTGAATTTTTTACTTCGGTTTTATCTTCTTCTTTGTACACAATGCCTTTAATAGTAAGATAGGTAACCTTAGGATCGGTATTGGCTGTGATACTTACTCTTTTACTTTGTTTGTTACCAGAAACTTTTCCTTTGTTTTTAGAGTCAAACTGAACAAGGAGTTCGGCAGTTTCTCCAGGCATGACAGGTTCTTTAGGCCATCTAGGGACTGTACATCCGCAAGATCCTTTTGCTTTAGTAATTACTAAAGGTTCATTTCCGGTGTTTGTAAATGTGAAAACATTTTGAATTTTCTCCCCTTCATAAATTTCTCCCCATACAAATTCTGTCTCTTGAAATTCAATGGTTGTTGTTGGAGCGGTTTGGATTTGTTCTTGATCGGTGTTTTGAGAAAATCCGGTGATTACGAAGCTTAATATAACAACCAAGCTTAAAGTTTTTTTCATCATAATATTTAAATAGTGGTTAAGAAATAATAATTGTAAAGGATCTTTTTCCTTACAGTTGCAAGCTATTTAAATTGAAGATGAAATGACTGGAATTAAAGGTGCATTAACAAAGCATTAATTTTGAGCACCTAAAATCTTTACCTCTGTACGTCTATTATATTGGTGTTCGGCTTCAGAACAACTCACCCCATCAAGGCAGTGATTTCGAATTTGGGTTTCGCCCATACCTCGAGCTAGAACTCTTGACGTACTTATTCCTTTATCGATTAAATACCTTTTAGCCGCTTCTGCGCGTTTTGCAGAAAGTTGGAGGTTATACTCCCCTTTTCCTCTGGAATCCGAATGTGCTATTAGTTCTACCCTCAAATCTGGTCTTGCTTTCATAGCATTAAACAAGACCTCTAGTTCTCCCACTGCAGATGGAATTATCTCTGCACTGTTGTATTTATAATAAATGTTTTCGAAGACTACTTTCGAACCAGCCATGGTTGGAATAATAATTTTTTTGTTCTCGCTTTTATTGCTTGTTGTTTGGGTTAAGACTTCCTTTTTATTTGGTTGCATGGAGATAATCCATTCCTTACTATCTATCAAAGGGTCGTAAATAAATCTACTTTCTTTATATCCTTCGATGTCAATATAAAGCACATACTTGGTATTGGTTTCTACTGTAAATGCTTGCTTGCCTTGATGATCAGTTTTTATATTAAAGGACATACTATTTACATCTTTAACACCACCCAGGATTTTTTCTCTATCAAACTGTTCTAATCCAAAATCTTCCAAATTAATAGGGACAATTTGTATCTCTTTATTGGCTAATATTTGATTTGACTGTTCGTCAATTAACTGTACAGAAAAATCGACCGTTTCGGAAAAGCTCTCCACATTTATGGATTCTCGTAATCGAAGTCTATAAATGTCATCCTTTCCATTTCCTGGTCGGGAAGAAGAAAATAAAATTTCATCACCATCTCTATTTACACAAAGACCAAAGTCATCGAAATTTCCATTGATTGGTTCAGGAAGTTTTATTACTCCAACAAAATTGTCGTTTTTATAAGGCACCTGATACAAATCCAAATCTCCATTTTGGCTCCAACCATCAGAGGCAAAAAATAATTGACTGTTGTTGTTAAAAAAAGGAAACCAATCATTGCCCGCTGAATTAATTTCAGGACCTAAGTTTTCAGGTCTCGACCAAGCATCATCTCTCAAGAAAGTTATGTACAAGTCCATTTTTCCATAACCACCAATCATATCAGATGCAAAAATCATAATATTACCTGCGTCATTTAAAGTTGGATGACAGTAATTAAAATCACCGGCAGGGATCTGGACCAGTTTTGGCGATTGCCATTCATTATTGACAACTCGAGATTCAAATATTTTTAACTTGACTACTTTTTCTTTTGTTTCTTTTCTTATCGAATTGGATTTAGTTAGATACATTTTCGCATTCGCGAATGCGAAAGGTCCTTCAATATTATCGGAATTAATTTTTTGAGAAAAAAGACGAGTTTCCCCATTTGACTCAAAAAGCATAATATCAAAAACTTTTTCTCCTCTTCTGGGTGAATCCTTTTTATTCTTTTGTTTGAATAAAACGAAGGCAATTGCTTCGTCTACAAATACTGGTGAAAATTCATGATTTGTCGAATTTAATTCAAGTCGTTCTAAAGATTCCGCATCAATTATATCTGAAGTAATTTGGGCTAAGCCAAAGTTTACAATCAAAATCTGAAAAAGAAATACCAATGAGCTTAATCGCATTAAAAATATCTTGGGTTAATGATTTCTTCTTGATTATAAGACCTCCCAAAGAGATAGTGAGCCATGATTTCTATACTTCCATTTTGATAAGTACGGATATCTGATAAGGTATAGTCGTAAGCAAAGCTGACCAATAATTGGGGATTAAATTGAATTCCAAAAATAAAATCGATCGACTCACCTGTGCCTCCAATGTTGCCACCAATCCGATAGGTTGAGGCAAAAGTATATTTCTCTTTCCAAGTGAGTCCTAAATTAACGTCTAAATCGTAAGGTGCATCTTTTACGTATTTAAACAAGACCTGAGGCTTAAAAGTCATTTTTTCATTAATGGCAAAAGCTGCTCCACCCATGGCATATATATGCCTAAATTCTTGGGCAATTTCGCCAACAGAATTAAAGTCCAAGTTCGCCTGAGCCAATCTTGGTACCGCCGCACCTAAGTAAAATAGATTCGTATTGTAATAGAGACCAAATCCAAAATTAAAAATGTTGCGACTCATTTTATCCATCGCTATAGCTGGATCGATATCTGGGCTTTGGGAAGCAAATAAGCGTGGATCGCTAAAATCCACATCAAACCTTCGAATCGATCCTTGTAATCCTAAGCTGAGGGTACCTTTTTTTGTCTTAATCCGATAAGCATATAATCCTTCCAGAGTTAAGCGTTCACTAAATCCAATCTTATGATTTACAACATTGATTCCAATGCCCAATTTTTTATTATTTAGTGGAGCTGCGAAACTTACCACTTGAGTTTTTGGAGCACCTTCAAAACCATTCCATTGATCTCTAATTAAAATAGTCGCTGAAGCTACATCCTCATTTCCGACATAGGCGGGATTAAACAATTGCTTATTGTACATAAACTGGGTATACAACTGCTCATGCTGCCCAAAAAGGCAAACAGCTGATAAAACCAGAATGAATGTAATAAGCTTTTTCATTTATTTTTCAATGTGTATAAACCCATTTAATGGTTTAGAACCATCCCCTCTATCCAAAATATAAAAGTAGGTTCCAACAGGCAACTCTACATTATTATAGGTTCCTTTCCAATCGTTTTGATAGGGACCCTCTTCAAAAATCTGATCCCCCCATTGATTAAATATTTTAAGTTCGTTTTGGGGATAAGCTCCTGTCGCCAAGCAAGAAATAATCAAAGCGTCATTTATATTGTCACCATTTGGAGTAATAATATTTGGCACCTGACAATCTACACTGCTTTGCACATCAAAGACTACTGTTGCGATGTCACATAAGTCCGGACAATCTTCATAACATATCTCATATTGTAAAGTCTGTATACCAGGAAACAAAGCATCCGGCGTATATGTTAAAAGTCCATTTTGTAGAAGGTATGACCCGCCGTCAGGTTCAGAAACCACTTGTATAGTTGCAGCCACATTGTATTGATCATTATTCAATACATTTATAGCCTCTGCCAATTGTATGTTTAAGACCAAGGTATCATTAAGGGCAACTGGATCAAGAAGATTTATCACATCTACGGTATCTGTCGAATACGCTAAACAAGCACCAATGCTGTAAGTAAGAATTATTTGATTTAGGCCTTCGGACAAATTAGAAACTTCTGTATTCTGTTCATTTATTGCTGAAATGATGATATCATCATTATCTGAAGACCATTGAATTTCGACATCTGGCGGACCAAATACACTCGAAACAGAGGTGAAGTTTTCATCACAAACTATGATCAAATCTTCTTGAGCCTCTGCCAATATCGAAGGCACATTATCAATATTAATATTAGAAGCAGCACTAAACGCTGATAAACAAGCCGATAAATCGCTTTGGACGGTAATTAGATTTGGTCCATTGGGATCAATCAAATTATTATTCAGTAGTATACAAAGGTCTTCAGAACTTTCAATTAAAATACCATTTAGATAGAAGTTGTGGATAGTGCCTTCAGGTGAATCAGATAGTATACATAATTCTAAATCAGAACCACCGCTTTCGCACGCAAAATATTCGGTCTGTGAAAGTTCAGGCGTAGCAGGTCTTTCTAAAATTGAGACATCTAAAGAATTCCACTCTGAAGGACATCCATTTACAAATACCCTAACTCTGTATTGACCAATTTGATCAGTGCTTGCATTTGCAATAAATGGATTTTGTTGGTTGGACGTAAAGCCCGGTCCATCCCATTCGTAATTTGCATCCATGACAAAAGCAGCATTGAAAAATAATGTATCTCCTTCACAGACTGGACTGTTAGAAAGTAAATTTGGAACTGCAGGTTGTGCTTGAATATTTAATTCCAATGGTTCTGAAGGTATAGATTCACAACCATTTACCATAATGACCAATTGATAAATTCCTTCACTATTATTTTGTGCATCCTCAACCAATAATAATGGTTCTGATGTTTCGAAATCTCCAAGAGGAGTACTCCATAAATATTGAGCATCGAGAACTTCAGCTGTCTCAATAATCAAGGTATCTCCTTGACAAAATATCAATTCAGAAATAAGTTCTGGCTGAGTTGGAATATCAGTTATATCTACTACTGTAATTTCGGGATCAGATGTACATTCACCGTTAGTAACTACTAGAGTGTAGACTCCATTATGTGTTGAATTTGCATTTGGGATAAAAGGGTTTGGATTAGTTGGAGCAAAACCAAGAGGACCCATCCACTCATATGTATAATTTCCAGCAGGTACAACTGTAGGAAAAAATTGCACGGGCTGTGTACCATCCATGCAGGCCTCAGAATTATTACTCAATGCCGTAATTTGAGGTATCTCATCGATAAAGACCGTCGAAGATCCATCAATTTCACACCCTGATTGAGTGGTAACACTTACCGTATAAGTACCAGCAACCGCTTCGACAGTTATACTTTGACCAGGAAACATTTCTCCACTAGGAGATTCCCAGATATATTGTGCGTCTGGAATAAAGGTTGCATTTAATGTGACCGAGTCACCATCACAAACAAAACCATTATTGCTACTATTACTTGTTCCTATCTGAAATTCTTCTTCTATGAAAACTGAAAATACTTCTGAAGTATCGGATTGACATAATCCGTCCTCAATAACCACAGTCCAATCGCCCGACAAACTTTCTTGAGCAATATTGACTAAATTATTATCTCCTTCAGTGGCAAATAGGACATTATCCAAATACCACAAATACTGATCAGCGTTGGTCACATTATTTACAGAAAGAACAAAACTAGATCCTTCACATAAAATATCTTCTCCTGTGATTATGGGAGTTTCTGGTGCATCAAAAACAACTACCTGAGAAATCGCAGTATCAGAAGCACAGCTGGCGTTACAAATTATAAGATTGTACAGTCCTTGGTTTAACTGTGTAGCGTCTGTAATAGCTGTTGGAAACTGACCATTTCCGACATAACCATTGGGACCAGTCCATTTATACTCATAGTCCGGATCAAAAACAAGCGATCCCAAAACAATATCTTCTCCCTCGCAAATAGTAATGAATGCTTCTTGAACACTTGAATTTGGAATTTCTACCAATTCAAGAGATACTGTATTGGATGGCAAGGTAGCACAATCGGGACTAGATACTTCAACATAGTAGTCGTGATTCCCCAAACTTGGAAAAATGCTTAAAGTTGAAATAGAAGTAGTTTGTAATAAAATACCATTGGGAGCTAAGCCCTCATACCATAAGTAATCAACCGTTGTTCCATAATTGGTAGATTGCAAGATCACTTCAGCGCCTTCACAATAAACCAAATCACTTGTTGACAATTCTGGAGTTGTCAATTGTTGTATTGCTACCTCGATCGTACCCATACTTTCACATTGATTAAATCCAGTAACGGTCAACACATAAGTTCCGTTATTGTTGGCATCAGGATTAGGAATGATCGGATTCTCTAGATTAGAAATAAAACCATCAGGTCCTGTCCAAGAGAAGGTGTAAGCATTCGGAACACTAACAGGAGGTACATTGGCGAATAATCGCAAAGTATCACCAAGGCAAATGCCAGCCGTGTAATCAGGTGTCAAAACAGAAGTCTCTACCCTAACTTGAGAAAAACAAACATCTTGATTTCCTTGGGCATCAATAGCGGTAACAGTGACATCTACGATCGTCCCTGCTTCTGAACAATTAAACAATTCTTGACTGAGGGAATATTCAATGATTCCACAATTGTCAGAACTGTCAATTAATATTTCATGTGGGTCCAACACTGTATCGACAAGGCCTGAAGGGTGCACAAATAAAACAAGATCTGTACACTCTATTTCTGGATCTTGCTCATCCAAAACGCTTACCTGATATGTACATGAAGCTGTATTTCCGAAGGCATCAGTGGCGACATATTCTATAACATTAATGCCTCCGTTTAAGATTACTGTTTCAGTAGTATCATTAGGATATAAAATAGTGTTAGGCACACTTGTAACACCTGAAACATTGTAAGAAACAGTAGCATCGGTGTAACTAAGCCTTGCTCTAATGGTACTAATACCATCAGTATTATCACCTACTACTATATCGTTACAATTATTAATACCTCCACCTGAAATGCTTGAATTGTTTGGAGACACAGCTGTAAAGCTAAGTTCGTTATCTGATGCCCAATCATTAAATTGATTGGGTTCTAAAATAAAAGACGTAAGGCTTGACCCACACCCTGAATAACTCGAAGGTGCTGTTGTACCTAAAAGAAAACCTCCCTCTCCATAAATCTCAAAACTTTCTCCCGGATCATCTATATCACCGTTTAGCTCAATCAATAATTCTATCTCTGATCCACTACTCAAAACAGGATTTACATTCACGAATGTGAAAAATACATCATCTGCTAACAAGGTATCTTGTGTCGAGTCAAAATCAAAATTTAGAAAAGCGTCTGATGGGTTTTCTGGCAATTGTTGGTCAAATAAGAATGGTAGTCCACAATTATCAATGACATCAAAATCCAAACTGAGTTCATATTCTAATTGGCATTGATCCAATTCTAAATCGATCAGAGTATCAGCAGGACAAATAATGGTTGGATCGACATCATCTTCAACAGTAATATTCTGAAAACAAGTAGCGGTATTACCTCCGCAATCGATAAAAAGATATTGAAGCGTGTGTACTCCTGACGGCAAAACCAAGTCAATTGGAAAATCTATTTGGTCAACAAAAATGGTGTCTTGGAAATTAACACTATAGGCGGTCGTTATGGTATTTTGAAGATCAATGTCAAAGGTTAAATTCATTTGAACACTGGATCCTCCACATATATCATTGATAGAAAAAACTCCGCTATCTGGTACATTAGGTACCAACCAGAGTTCTATAAATCCATCCGCTGCCCAGTCATTGATTTGAGAAATTGAAATATTAGTGGTTGTAAATTGATCGTCTCCACATTCTGTGAAAATATTTGTTGAATCTATTATACTACCATCTTCTCCTTTTATGATGAAAAACTCAGTATTTTCTCCCGAATCCATATTAAAAAGACTCAGATCCAAACTAATAGAACCGATGGCAGGATTGGAATTTAAGTTTAGTGGACCAAAGCTGAAAAGAACAGAATCTACGGCTACAGTTTGATTACCTGGATCTGATGAACTAATTTGGTTTGTAACTTCAAATTCCAAGGGTGATTCTGTAAATGAACAATTATCAAGTACATTTAATAGTGGCATTGAAAAAACACCTTCACAATTCGCTCCGGATGAACCTATGATCGTATCCATCGGACAATCGAAGATTTGAGGCTCCTGAAAATCTGAAATTCCAAAGCTCGCATTGCTTACGACGGCATTGCCGCAACCATCATGAAAAACAAAATCAACGCTAACAGAACTTAGGAACCCATTATCATTATTACAGTTATTTGAAATTAAATCTGTGTTTAATTGACCAGGAAAGGTACTAGGATCATTTAAATCATATGTTCCTGGACTTGCTTGAAAACTCTCCAAAACTCCACAAGACTCTACAACTTGAGCATCCGCATTATTGGAAATCCAATCTGTCAAAACAATACTCAGCTGATCAAGCTGATCACAACTTACAAAAGTATCTATGGCCGAATTTAAAATAACAGGTGGAGTGGAATCAGTCACTTCTATTATTTGCAAAGCTGTTGTAGAATTGCCACAAATATCCGTTACAGCCCAAACTCTTTCTATCGTAAATTGACAACCATCACCTACCATTGTATCAGAAAACATTTTATTAGTCTCCGAACAATTATCCTGAATATTGGTAGGACCATATACTGCTTCGGAAGCAAAAATCTCTGTGCAGTCAATCGAAACGTTAGACTCTAAATCAAAACTTGGAGCGGTCGTGTCTGCGACAACGATGGTTTGTATTTGTTGGATCGCATTCCCGCATGGGTCAGATACCATCCACGTTCTTTCAATAATATAGTTATAAAAATTACATAAATCAGGATCACTTCCTTGAGAAGAAGAGTCTGTAATTACTGGATTTAACTCTCCACCACAATTATCGATACCGATAATATTTTCAGCTGCTGTTTCTTCACAAGAAACAGATATATCCATGATTGGCGCAGACCAAACTGGATCTTCATTGTCAGTAATTGTAAACTGTGCAGATTCTATTGTTTGGTTATTGCATTGATCCCTTACCCAAAATGAAACATTTACAAACTCGTAACAAAAAAAAGGGTTGAGAGGAACATCAATTGGATTATCAAAATCTCCAATGACTGAAACACCAAAATTATCCGTAGCAATAAACCGAAAGAATTCGACTGAATCTGGTTCTGAACAAGAGTCCCCTGCTACGGCGCTTGCAAAATTTGTTATCCAATTGTTTAAAGAATCTTGAGTCATCTCATTGCATTCCACAGAAACAGAAATCGGAGAAACTATAAAAACTGGACCAGCGTTATCTTGGGTATTAAAAGTAGCGATGGTATTGGTTGAACTTTGATTATTACAATCATCTACAGCTATCCAAGTTACGGTTACAAAGGATTCTAATCCACAAGTATAACCTTGATTTACTTGGAGAGTATCCAAAGCATCCTGTAAAGAAATATTGGGTATCAAATTGACATTACCACTATTATCCGTTGCCATTGCTCCTCCTGCAGAGTTAAACCAATTGGTAAAAGCGACGTCCGATGCATTGCTACAAGTAACAGAAAGATCCGAAGCTTCGATAGTAATGACTGGTCTTATCGTATCAGTAACGACATTAGAAAAAAGGCACGTTGCAGAGAGCAACGCAATCATAAGGCATAGTCCTATTTTCTCAGTTTTGATCATTACAAAATTAGGTCGATTACTAAACGTATGGGAGAAGACTATGTGACTATTCTCTAGTCGGGGACTAATTTAGGATTTTTACTCCTCTTCAGAAAGTTGAATTAACTTTTTGTCGGCTACATTTTTATCTAAGAAGGAATTCAAGGTGTCAATCGCCAGATTTCGGTCCATTTCTCCAAATTCATTGATTTTTATGTCAAATCCTTTCAAATTTTCATGAACCTTGGCTAGCCCTTCCTTTTTCAGTTTTTTTGGCATATTTGACTATATCAGAGATTTAAAGTTGTTTAAACCTTCATTTAATCTTACTAACGTTTCTTCCTTTCCGAGTAGTTCCATAGTTGCGAAAATATCTGGACCTTTCATCGTGCCAGTCAATGAGATTCGAAAAATTGGTAATATAGCTCCAAAACTCAATTCGTTATCTCCGATATATCCTTTAATGATTTGTTGGATATTTTCAGTTTTAAACTCGTCTAATGCTTGAAGCTTTTCAGACATATTTAAGAAATGTGTGTCATTGTTGACATTGTATTTTTTTGAGATGGTTTTTTCGTCGAATGTCTTTGGCTTCTCGAAGAAAAAGTAACCTTTAGACTTGAACTCGTTTAAATTTTCTACGCGCTCTTTCATAAGTCCACAAAAAATGGCCAAAGATTTATGATCTGTATTTTTAAAATCATCTTCGATCATGCTAGCCAATTCTTCGTTCGATTTTGCCATTAAATATTGTTGATTGTACCATTTGGCTTTTTCAATATCAAACCTTGCTCCTGATTTTACAACCTTGTTTAGATCAAAGTTTTCCACTAGTTCGCTAAGCGAAAATATTTCTTGTTCTGTGCCTGGATTCCAACCGAGGAAAGCTAAAAAGTTTAACAATGCATCTGGTAAAAAACCATATTCTTTAAAACCCTCAAATAACAATTCTCCTGATTCTGGGTCCTTCCAGTCCAAAGGAAAAACCGGAAATCCAAACTTTGCACTGTCTCTTTTACTCAATTTACCTTTGCCAACCGGTTTTAGGATTAAAGACAGATGCGCAAATTGTGGCGGTTCCCAACCTAAGATTGTATACATGTAGATATGGTGAGCAGTACTTGACAACCACTCTTCTCCTCTAATGACATGACTGATTTCCATCAAATGATCATCTACGATGTTGGCCAAATGATAGGTGGGCATACCATCAGCTTTAATCATTACTTTATCATCCAGTAGTGAAGTCTTAAAGCTCACTTCTTTTCTTACAATGTCAACAAAACTAATTTCGTCATTAGTTGGCATTTTTAATCTGATCACCACATTCTTTCCTTCTGCCTTTAATTTTTCTACTTCTTCAGATCCTAAGCTTAGGCTATTACGCATAGAATCCCTTGTCTCGTGATTGTACTTGGCACCACTATTTCCTTTTTCAGCCTCTCTTTGCCGCATGGCTTCAATTTCTTCACCACTATCAAAAGCGTAATACGCATGACCATTTTCGATCATTTGGGTTGCGTATTTTAAATAAATATCCTTTCGTTCAGACTGACGATAAGGTCCATATTTTTCCTCTTTATCACCTCCAACTCCAGGGTATTCATCTGGTTCGATTCCCACCCATTTTAAAGCATCGAGTATATAATTTTCGGTACCAGCCACTTCCCTATTTTTATCTGTGTCTTCGATTCTTAAAATAAAATCACCTCCAAGTTTTCTCGCAAACAGATAATCATACAATGCTGTGCGCAATCCACCAATGTTTAGCGGTCCTGTAGGACTTGGCGCAAATCGAACCCTCACTCTTTTATCCATAGATTTTCTTTTTTCTAAACCAATAATTGGAGTCCTAGTATGGTCTCCAATTCAAAGTTTACCTTTGTATGTTTAGTTTATGAGCGGCAAAGATAAGTTTCGTAAAGACTTTTATAAACATGTACGGCACTAGATGTATCTAAGTAAAACACCAAATATTATCCAAAGTATATTTCCTGATCTGATTTGGAAAATGAAAAAGGATGGCCAAAAATCATTATACCTCACCTTTGATGATGGACCAATTCCAATTGTCACAGAATGGGTTTTAGACCAACTAGATAAATATCAAGCCAAGGCAAGCTTTTTTTGTGTTGGCCAAAATGTCGAAGACCATAAACACATTTTTCAAAAAATAATTAACCAAGGTCATGTCGTTGGAAATCATACCTATAATCATATTTCGGGTTGGAAAAATGATGCTCAAACTTATATAACTGATATTGAGAGGTGTGCCACATTCGTGAATGGAAATTTATTTCGTCCTCCATATGGACGTTTAAAACCTTCACAGGTTGGGCTACTAAAAGAAAATTATAAAATCGTGATGTGGGACATTTTGAGTGGTGACTTCGATCCAAAAATTAGCAATCGAAAATGTTTGGAAAATGTTTTAAACAAGTCCGAAGACGGATCTATAATTGTATTTCACGATAGCCTTAAAGCAAAGGAAAAATTAGAGTTCGTTTTGCCAAAGGTATTGGCTCATTTTTCTGAAAGAGGATATAGCTTTAAAAAAATCAAGTTTAAAAACTAACGCTCAAATTTGGACCAGTTGATTTCAGATTAAATTGCGTCTTATAGTTTCTAGGCAAATACATTATATCTTTTGATGCATTCGAGATATTGTAAAGCTCAACGGCTTTTGATTTTTTTTGATTATTGAGATATATTATCGTTAAACCACCTCCAATTAAAACAGATCCTATAAGTCTCGAATTCACTTTTGCAACTTCAAATGACTCTGGATAAAGGCATAAAACCCCTCCGGACGCTGCTAAAACAGATCCTAATCTAGTTCTTACCATTGCCTTTTTATACATTTTGGATGCATCTGGATTAACTTTCAATACATCTAAGGTGTTAGCATTATCCAATCTGGTTCTTTTGATATAAAACTTATCTCCTAAGAAATTTTGTCTTATTTCTATATGCTGAGTAAAAGAATAATTACACATCCGAAGAAACATAAACAAAGAAAAAACAACCTCACTATTTGTTTTTTAAATAAACTCACGTCTTATAGAATTTAGATCAAATTCTAAATCCTCTAAGTTTTTCGTATCCTTTTTAAATACGATTGGCCAGACAATTAAGCTAAAAACGAATCCTACCACAAACATGTAAAAAGTCGTTTTCGCATCAAAAGGACCCTTCCAAGTTTCCGCGACTGCGTATAATAAAAATGGTGTAAATACAACATAAAGCCATTTGGTATAGCTTATCCGTTTTAAGTTAAGTTCTATTCCAGAAAGAACGTAATTGACTTTGGCCATTAAATCTTTTACTGGTGATAATTGTTCAACTTGAATTTTGGCTTTCAAATCAAAGACCTCCTTAGTGATACCTTTCATCGCACCACGATAAATCAAAAAGAAAATAGCCAATAAAACCACAACTACGAGTCGTATCGTAAAACCAAATTGTATAAACTGCCAAATGGCTAATAATATGATTGGAAACGATAAGAGATAACTAAGCAGACCGTAATCTTTATTGAAATTTTTTTCTTTCAATTCATTTAGAATATCGGCAATTTTTTGCTTATCATCCTCTAAGTTTTCATGAGTTATTTCATCATCTTTTGCAAAAATATCTTTTGGTCGAAGCACGGCGGGGATATCATTATCTACCAAAGATCCGGCGGCTTCGTTTATCGTTTTCCTAGTATTATTGGTAGCTTCAATCGCTTTATCCGCAATAGACTGAGTACCATCTTTTACAGCATCTATAGCATCTTCAGCTAATTCTTTGGAACCCGTCACCACATCCTCTGTTATTTTCTTGGCGCCAGCCAGCAATCCACCTATGGCTGCAGCGGCGGGGATTGATGAATCTTTGTCTTCTTCAGTATTTGTCTCGGTTTTCGGTTCTCTTTCAGGCATCAATTCTTCGGATGAAGTATTGCTTTGCTCTTGATTTAGGCCGTCGTTTTCCTCCTTAAGATTTTGTTTAGTTTCTTCCCAAAGTTTTTCCAATTTCTCGGAATATTCCATTGGATTTTCTTCATCGAAGCGCTCGTCCATAATAAATTAGAATTAATTTATATATGAAGTTAGGCATATTTCGGAAAAATTGTTGGGTAGAAATCCATTCAAAAAATAAATTTCAGCTTATCAAATTTTTGATCGGTATAACTTGAATGATTTAATCAAGAAAGATTTTATCATTTTATAGAAACAAAAAAGCCTCGATAAATAAATACCGAGGCTCTAATTTTTCATGTATTTCGAAATTATTCTTTTACACCCTGTACCAGCAAAGAAACTTCATCGTTTAGGACTTCAATAAATCCTTTTTCGATCGTAAATTCTTTTTTGGCTCCAGCCGCATCTAAAATCCTTACCCCTCCTTCGACTAAAGAAGAAACGATGGCAGCGTGACCTCGAAGAATTTCAAACTGTCCTGAAGTACCAGGTACTTTAACTGATTTAATCTCTCCTGAGAAGATTTCCTTTTCTGGTGTTAGTACTACTAAGTTCATATAATTAAGCCTTAGCTTCTTCTAATAATTTCTTTCCTTTCGCAATTGCATCATCGATGGTTCCAACAAGGTTAAATGCTGCTTCTGGATATTCATCCACTTCACCATCCATAATCATGTTAAAACCTCGTATTGTTTCTTCTATTGGAACCAATACACCTTCCAATCCAGTAAACTGTTCTGCCACGTGGAAAGGCTGTGATAAAAATCTTTGAACCCTTCTTGCTCTACTTACTACCAATTTATCTTCCTCAGAAAGTTCTTCCAATCCAAGGATTGCGATAATATCTTGAAGTTCTTTATATCTCTGTAAGATATTCATAACTCTTTGTGCGGTATTGTAGTGTAAATCACCAACAATTGCAGGTTCCAAAATTCTAGAGGTAGAATCAAGTGGATCCACCGCAGGGTAGATACCCAAAGAAGCCAATTTTCTTGAAAGTACTGTGGTCGCATCCAAGTGAGCAAAGGTTGTTGCTGGTGCTGGATCTGTTAAATCATCTGCAGGTACATATACTGCTTGTACTGAAGTAATTGATCCTCTTTTTGTTGAGGTAATTCTTTCTTGCATCACACCCATTTCTGTAGCTAAGGTTGGTTGGTAACCAACCGCTGAAGGCATCCTTCCTAGCAAGGCAGATACTTCAGAACCCGCTTGGGTAAACCTAAAGATGTTATCAATAAAAAAGAGAATATCTTTTCCTCCTGAAGGATCAGAAAGATCTCCATCTCTATAGTATTCTGCTAAAGTCAAACCTGATAATGCCACCCTTGCTCTTGCCCCAGGAGGCTCATTCATTTGACCAAAAACAAAAGTTGCTTTCGAATTTTTAAGTGCTTCGGTATCTACCTTGTTGAGATCCCATCCACCTTCTTCCATAGAATGAAGAAAATCTTTTCCATAATCGATAATGCCAGATTCTAACATCTCTCTTAATAGATCGTTTCCTTCTCTTGTTCTTTCTCCTACTCCGGCAAACACAGAAATACCATCATAACCTTTTGCGATGTTGTTAATCAATTCTTGGATCAGTACCGTTTTACCTACACCTGCACCTCCAAACAATCCAATCTTTCCACCTTTCGCGTAAGGCTCGATCAAATCGATCACTTTAATCCCAGTAAAAAGTACTTCAGCTTCCGTTGATAAATCTTCAAATCTAGGCGGTTTTCTGTGAATAGAATACGCATTTTCGTCTTTTTCAACTTCAGCGATTCCATCGATTGCTGCACCGACCACATTAAAGAGCCTTCCCTTGATTGCTTCACCAGTTGGCATTGCAATAGGAGAACCTGTATCGGTAACTTTGGCACCTCTAGTTAATCCATCAGTAGCATCCATTGCGATTGCCCGTACACTATCTTCTCCAAGATGACGCTGTACCTCAAGGATCAGATCATCCGCTCCTTCACGCTTAATTACTAATGCATTTAATATTTCTGGAAGAGATGAACCTTCACCGGAAAAACTTACGTCCACAACTGGACCAATGATTTGTTTTACTTGACCGATGTTTGCCATAGATATATATTCTTTTAGTTGATTCTTTAAAATTGGTGCAAAGATAAATTAATACCGAGTTTATTAGCTTAGAACATATTAGAAAAAATAGATTTTTTTACTTCTTCGCATTCGCGAATGCATAAAATAAATGATCGCCGATCCGGTTTTATGGAAAATAATAAACTACGTTAGGGTAAGAATAAAGTTATTTATTCCTTCGCCCTCTATCAAGCGCACCATTTGAAGGTTTAATAAATCCATTAATGCCAAAAAAGTTACAATTGCGTGAGTTCGATTTTCTAAACCTTTAAACACGAAATCGAAGTGTGCTTTCTCTTTTTCCTTGATTCTTTGAAAGATATGTTTTTGCTGATTTTCAATCGTGTAATCAAATTTTACGATGGTATGAACGACACGATTTTTCTCTTTTTCGTATCGATCCATAACTGAAGTAAAAGCTTTGAGCAGATTAAATAGAGTTAAAGACTCTAGTTCCAAATCCACCAAAGCCTTAGTCGCAATTTGTTTTAATTCTTTTGAGATATTTCCTCTTTTCTCCTTTTTAGATCGGGCTACTTCAAGATTTTTAAATTCATCCAATACATCCTTATAACGCTTATATTCCAGAAGCATTGCAGTCAATTCTTCTCGAGGATCTATTTCATTTCCCTCTTCGTCTACCTCTTTTCTAGGAAGGAGTAATTTGGCTTTAATGCGCATCAAAGTAGCAGCCACCAAAATAAACTCACTTGCGACGTCTAGATTTAGTCTTTCTAAATCTTGGATATATTTTAAAAAATCATCGGTTATTTTCGATATATCGATATCATATATATCTAACTCATCTCGTTGTATAAAAAACAAGAGCAGATCAAATGGTCCTTCAAACTGTTGAATTTTTACTTTATATGAATCCATCAAAGGCAAATGTATTGTTTAGATTTTAGAAGCTGGAGTTTTAGATCATTAGATTTTTAGATGATGAGACTTTTAGAATCTTAGATCGTTAGAATTCAGATTGTAAGACATTGGAATTGGAATTTGAATAAGTAATAAGATAAAACATTAAAAAATTAGCATATCCAACAAAACTGGACATATCAAGACCCGTACCGCAGAAAATTCGAAATCGGATTATATCATGGCGATGATACAGGTCATGTGGTGGTTCATTGTAATGGAAAAATTATAATCATAGACTTTGATATAAAAGATGAAAAGCAATATTCGTTTTTTTTAGGTCCCGAACTTTTTAATTTAAATTTTACCAAACAAGATGACGATTCATTTGTGTACTCTATTCTCAAGGACAATGATGCTCCTACTCCGTTAAATGAAGCTAGAAGAAAGTCTGAAAAAGAGGATAAACAATTAATGCTGATTGGTTTATGTGTAGTTTCTTTGATTGTTTTAATCATTTTGTTTCTGTGAATGTTTTTACCCCTGTAAATAGGTCAAAAATTATTTTAATATGACTAAATATTATACATAGGCATATTTCTATAAGCTTATTACATTTGTAGCTCAAGCAACCAATGAGCAAACTCAACAACCATATAGAGAGTCTAATATTTGTTTCGCAATCTTCGATCAATCGAAAAGAAATCAAAAAAGCCTTGGATTCCGTGATGGAAGCAGATATCGACAAAAAAGACATCGATAAAGGATTAGATGCCTTGCTTAAAAAGTATCAAAGCCCAGACTTTTCCTTCGAACTGGTAGAAATATCTGGAGGATTTCAATTTATGACGAAAGGAGCTTATCATAATACGATTGGTCAGTTTTTAAAGCAGACTAATGTTAAAAGACTTTCGAAAGCCGCTCTTGAAACCTTAGCGATTATTGCTTACCAACAGCCGATTGTTAAAAGTCAAATTGAGAAAATTCGTGGGGTAAGTGCGGACTACTCTGTGCAAAAGTTGTTAGAAAAAGAACTCATTCAAATTAAAGGTAGATCGGAAGGTCCTGGCAAACCGTTGCTTTATGTTACCAGTGATAAGTTTATGGACTATTTTGGTTTACAGTCTGTAAAAGATCTTCCTAAATTAAAGGAAATAGTTAAAGCTGATAGTGCTGTTGGGGAGGCCGCTCCAATTGAGGAAGGAGAACAAAAAACGGATGGTATCGTTATATCTTCAGAAGAAGAATAATGGCTGACTCAAATGATATAATTGTTAATCGTGTTGCTAACAGTGGCATCATCACCATAAATTTAGAAGAGCATTACCCTTCCCAAGAGATTGTCAAATTCGACCTTAAGGATTACTTGTTTAAAGAACTTATACTCAAGGAGAAAGATTTTAGAGCAGCTTTAAAAGAATACAACTGGGCTCAGCTAGAAGGTAAAGTAATACTTATTTATTGCAGTTCAGATGCCATCATTCCCGTATGGGCTTATATGTTGGTAAGCGCTTTAGCGACGCCATATGCACACAAGGTGTGGCAAGGAACCTTTGAAGAATTTCTGAAACATCACTATGCGCAAAAATTAAGTGAAATAAATCCTAAAACATTTGAACAAAAGCGTGTGGTAATCAAAGGTTGTAGCGAAAAGCCAGTTCCTCCATTCGCGTATGCGGAAATCATCAACATACTCCAACCTTTTGTGCAAAGTGTCATGTATGGAGAACCCTGCTCTACCGTTCCGATATTCAAACGACCAAGAAAACTAACTTAGTAAAAATCTTTTCGTTTAACTTCTAGGCAATTTATTGACACTTTTTTTGTTTTAAATTCGCTGATCTATTCTTTCATTTTAAATAGTGTGGTTATGAAAAAGGACTTCTCTTTATTCGGTCTCCTTTCAGGAGTAATGTTTTGCTTCCTATTATTTATCTCTTCGATTAGTCACACAGAGAAATCAAGTGAACTTGATGATGCGGTTTACAGTAATTTACCTCAAAACATTCGCGCTGTCAATGTAAATAAAGCATTTACACTTTGTGGAGAATTACTCCCTATGGATTTCGATGTTAGGGAACGTCTGGATCGAGAATTATTGGTTAATAGTTACTGGCAAAGCAACACCATGCTTAGTCTCAAAAGAGCAAATAGATACTTCCCTACGATAGAACGCATCCTCGCGGAGCATGGAATCCCAGATGACATGAAATATTTAGCAGTTGCTGAAAGTAATTTAACCAATGCAAGTTCTCCCGCTAAAGCGAAAGGAGTGTGGCAATTTATGAAACCAGCTGGTAAAGAATATGGTTTAGAAATTAATGATGAGGTTGATGAAAGATATCATTTGGAAAAATCCACTCAAGCCGCAGCAAAATATCTTTTGTATTTAAAAAATCGATTTGGTACTTGGGTAGATGCCTCTGCTGCCTACAATGTTGGTCCAACTGCTTATAATTCGATTAAGAAAAAACAAGGTGGAAACTATTTTGACTTAAATCTTAACTCCGAGACCGCTCGTTACGTCTTTAGATTAGTAGCCATTAAAGAGATAATGTCTAACCCTCAAGATTTTGGATTTTACATCGAGCCAAATGAAAAATATCCACCATTGGATAATTTTTATGAGGTTGAAGTAAACGAAAGTGTAAATAGTTGGTCAGATTTTGCTAAAAATCATGGAATTAGCTACCGAGAATTGAAGATCTATAATCCATGGTTGAGGGAAAACAAGCTTACTGTAAAGAAAAACAGGTACCTTATCAAAATTCCTCGGAAATGATACAACCTAAATCGTCTTTAAAACATCTTAACACTGAAAAATATTAACAAATGAAAATATCAACAAAACAAAAGCCCATTTTGCTCCTGGCTGTTTTATTGATGACTTTAAATCTTTTTGGTCAAAGGGATCAAGAAATTTATAAAGTTGTTGAAGAAATGCCTAGATTTCCTGGTTGTGAACAAATGAAAGCATCCGCAAAGGTGGTAAGTGAATGTGCTAAAAAAGAAATGCTAAATTTTGTTTACTCGAACATAGTTTATCCGAAAAAAGCTAAAGAAAATAAAATCCAGGGAACAGCGGTTGTAAGTTTTGTGGTAGATAAAACTGGAAAGGTAAGAGATCCACAAATCCTTAGAGACGTTGATGGCTATTTCGCCAAGCCTGTATTGATGATGATAGAGAAAATGCCCGATTGGATACCTGGAAAACAAAGAGGTCAAGCCGTCAATGTAGTATATACTCTTCCAGTAAAATTTAAGTTAGATATGCCTGAAGACAATAATGATGGGAATTTGTCAAAAGGAAAGGGTTCGAAAAATGAGGAAATCGTGGTGAAAGATGGTGTTTACAAAAATGCTGGGCATGCAAAAGTTTCTCCAAAATCAAAAAAGAAAAAAACAATAATTAACCCCAAACAAAAGGCAAATCCAAATTCTGAAATTGCACCCCCACCACCTCCGCCACCACCTCCGCCACCACCACCTGCTCCAAACACTGACTTGGGTGAGGTTTATAAAGTCGTAGAGCAGATGCCTAGATTTCCTGGTTGCGAGCAAGAAGAAGGGGATAAAATGGAATTAAAAAAATGTGCAGATCAAAAGCTTCTCGAATATGTCTACAAAAATCTCAAGTACCCTAAAGAAGCAAGAGACAATGGAATAGAAGGAATGGCAGTTCTCCAATTTATTATAGAAACGGATGGCTCTATTGGTTCTATAAAGCTTGTTAGAGATCCGGGAGCTGGGACTGGTCAAGCAGCGGTCGATGTAATAGAATCAATGAATAATATGAGTGAAAGATGGACCCCAGGTGCTCAAAGAGGTGTGCCGAAAAGAGTTTTATATACATTTCCAGTCAAATTTAAATTAGAAAGTAAAGGTCCTTCCTCAAAAAAAGGATTGAAAAAGAATATAAAGCCTAAAGATTCTAAAATGTAATTCAATCATTTGAATCTATAAAAAAGCCCTCTAGATGAATTCTAGAGGGCTTTTTTATTTAGAGTACATCACTTTTAGTGCCATAATGGCATACTTGTTTTTAATAAGGTGTCTTTTTGTCAGTTATTTTTTGTCTAGTATGCCGTTTTATCATCTTTTTGGCCTTGGTACGCACATTGTTACCAATAAAGTGTAATTCATTAAAAAACTAAAACAATAAAAATGATACACACAAAAAAAAGAAGACCAAGCAAGCAATTATTCTTTCCTCATCTTGGAAATGTAATAAATGAAGTGATGAACACCTCTTTGGAAAACATTGTGAAAAATGCTCCACAAAGTTTTACAACTCCTTCAGTGAATGTTACTAAAAATGAAGATGCTTACGAACTGCAAATGGCTTTACCTGGATTTGACAAAAAAGAAGTATCCATAAAGATTGACAGAGGTTTCTTGACTATTGCAAGTGACCGAGAAAGCGCGAAAGAAGAAAACTTTAGACTTCGTGAGTTCAATTTTGGAAAATTTGAAAGAAAATTTCATTTACCAAAAAATGTTGATAAAGAAAGCATTAAAGCAACATTTAAAAATGGAATTCTGCAGATTGAATTAGCCATCAAGCCTGAGGCTAAACCAAAAACAATAAGCATTAAATAATAATTTGTAACCACCAAAATTTTAAAGATGAACTTAACTAAATCAAAAGAACCTTTTAATCAAATGATTGATCATTTCTTCAATTCGAGCATTTCGGATTTTCTAGGCGCAGAATTTACAAGTCAACAGCCTGCAGCCAATATTATCGAAAACGAAACAGATTTTCAGATCCAAGTAGCAGCACCCGGATTAAGCAAAAAGGCTTTTAAACTTGAAATTATAAAAGACAAGTTGCATATAAGCTTTGAGAATAATGAGGATAAAAAAGATGAGGATAAAGTTTTTACACGAAGGGAATTCAACTTCCGTTCTTTTAAGCGAACATTTCATATTCCGGAAAACGTAGATAGAGATTCTGTCAGTGCAAGCTATAAGGAGGGTATTCTTTTCATCACTTTAGAAAAGAAAGAGAAAGAAATCGAAGTCAGCAAATCCATCAAGGTAAATTAGAGAATTAGGGTAGATCGGTTGTCTTAAGCCCTCATCTCTATTGGAAATGAGGGCTTTACTTTTTGTGGAGCCCATAAAAAATGTACATTTGCGGCGGATTAGTGAACCTATATTGTATTATATAGGTTAGTATTATAGACTTAATTTTTTTATTTATATATGGCAAAATCACAACAAACATTCAACAAAGGCGAAAGAGAGAAGAAAAGAAAGAAGAAGAAGAAGGAAAAAATGGAAAGAAGAGAACAACGTAAGTTGGAGAAAGCAGAGAAGGGTAAGTTGAGTTTTGAAGAACAATTGGCATATGTAGATGAAAATGGTAATATCACTCACACCAAACCAGATCCTACAAAAAAGATAGAGATTAAAGCTGAGGACATTGTCCTAGGGGCTACCATTGAAAGAAAATCTGTTGTCATTCAGAGAAATGGACGGGTGAAGTTTTTCAATGAAGAAAAAGGCTATGGTTTTATTACAGATAAAGAAACCAGAGATAGCATTTTTGTGCATATTAATAATGCATATCCTAGCATCAAAGAAAATCACAAAGTTACTTTCGAAATTGAGCAAGGTCCAAAAGGACCTACTGCTGTAAAAGTTGAGCCTACCGTCCAAAAATAGATTTTTGTAACAGTTACTTGTTAAAAACTGTAACAGAGCGCATAATTTTCTTACCTATCTCGTTAAAGTTTATGTAAAGCTTCTAGTTTTCAACTAGACTGCTACCTACTCCCTTTAAGTTTACGAAAAAAATAACTGCTGCTACCCAACCCTTTCGAGGCTTAGGTCGATAAGCATTGTATAAACTTCGTAACCACTAAATTTTAAAATAAATGAAAAATTACATTGCGCTCTTATTTTCACTTTTTCTTGTTGGACAATTATCTGCTCAAAAGAGCTTTAATATTGGAGCTTTTAAGGTCAAAAAAATTGACTTTAGTTTGGGCTATGAAACGGATATGGTTAATGGACTCAACTATCAATATTTTGTAGATCAAATGCCATTGGCTCAACAAGGTTTATTTAAAAGTTCAGACTTTAACCCGCAATCTTTATATGGAGGTATTTGTGAAAATCCCAGTATAAGCTTAGGCCTTACTTTCCAACATGCCAAACTGCCAAATTTTGAATGGAGAAACTCCTTAGCTTTTAAAGCAGATCGCGTTGATGCCGTAAGTTATTACAGCAACGATTATTTCGGTGGAGACTTCGTAAACTTTAATAGCAGACATAATGAGTTTACTGCAGAAAGTGCTCTTCTTTACAAACTTCCAGTGACGAGGTTTTTAAATATTTATGGAGGCGTAGGTACTAATTTGGGTTTCACGCCAAAAAACGAAACATGTGTGTTTTCCTCGATCGACTTTAATGTTGTGGATGATTTAAACTATGGAAATATAGGAGAAGTTAATCAACAAGCTTCGAATGGCGAATACGGCGAATTTCATGCGTGCTACCAAACGGGAGCTCAAATGAATCAAAGGGCATTTTTACAAGGAGGAATTGGCTTGAAATTTTTCAATAAAATCGAATTGGGCATTGATTTGAAATATGGCTATGGGTATCGAACAGATTTTCAAAATGACGCCATTGGCACCAATATCATCGCAACAAATCTATCGATGAGATACATTCTAAACGATTAAGACTAAACCGCAATTTAGAATTATAAAAAAAGCCCCGACGTTAAACGTCGGGGCTTTTAATTTTCATAAATTATATCTTTTACTTCCTTTTGATCTTTACCATCGAACCCATTTTTGGTGGATCGTCAAAATTTATATTGTTTAATGCGATGAGATCTTCCAATTTTACATCATCGTAGATCTTTATAAGATCAAACAAGGACTCTCTTTTCTTCAACTTATGATAAACATAAAAGTCGTTTCTGATCTCTGTAGCCTCAGAATATCCTTTGAGTGAGGTTCGCATTGGAGTTACTGCAATACTAATTCTATCATTTATCACTCCATTTTTAGTTTCAAACGGATCCAACGAAGGAATTCGATTAAGCTTCCTGATACGCCTCATTTTATCTGGAAAACTCATATGGTTATTAGCTACCTGAAAAACAACATCTCCATAATTGCCTGTGTAACCGAAATAAAAGTCAAGCTTAGAAGCAGGTAAGGTTAAATAATTATCTCCATGACCCACAGGAACAACACCTTTTATATAACTAGGATTTAAAAATTTTAAATCTTCTAAACTGACTCCAGTCAGTTTTGTCAAATCTCTAAAGCTTGTTCCTTTCTTTACTTTTATTGTAGCCGTATTACTCAGCTCAGAATGCAGCACCTTAGGATTTATGTCGTACAGATAATAATACTCCATCATGTAACTAGCTGCGATAAAGCGAGGTATATAATGACGAGTTTCCGAAGGTAAAAATTCTCTTATTTCCCAATAATTTCTTTTTCCTCCCGATTTTCTAATGGCTTTACGTACATTTCCTGGCCCACAATTATATGCTGCTAGAGCAAGTGTCCAATCATCAAACTGGCTGTGTAGGTCGCTTAAATAATGCATTGCAGCTTCAGTAGATTTTAAAGCATCACATCTTTCATCAACTAAATTAGAAACCTCCAAACCATACATTTTACCAGTGCCCTTCATAAACTGCCATAATCCAGCAGCACCAGATTTAGATTTTGCCGAAGCATTTAGGGCAGATTCAACAACTGCAAGGTATTTAAGTGCTTCAGGCAAATTTCTTTTTCTTATTTCATTTTCAACCATTGGAAAATAAATAGAAACTCGAGAAAGAATTTTTTCAGATCCTTGAGGATAGGTCTTCACGTAATTATGAATTCGGTCCCGAACTTCCTTCGTAAACCTGACATCCACTACTGTGTTTAAATTGTTTATTCTTTCGACCAAGGCCATGTCATCTTCTGTCATGTTAGACACAAGAACTGTACTATTAGATGCAAATACACCCAACACACAACATAGCAAAATAAGAGACAGCAAAAGCTTGCTGAATATTTTGTTCATGGTTTAAATTTTTAAAATCGGTTATGGTAATTTAATTGATTCTAATATTATCTATGGAACTTTAGATAAAATACCAAATAAAATACCTTAATTATATTAGACATAAATCTAATACGGCCTGCAAATATATATAAATTATCTAAAAACGTGCCATTTATACATTATGATAAATAATAATATATAAAAGGCTGCTTTCTAACACTAATGAAATATAATTTTGAAATTCAATCTTGTAATAAATGACTATTAGAACGTCAAATACCTATAAAGCTTGTTGGTAGAACCCGTTATAGTTTCGTTAAAATCTAATCTTTGATAATTTCTGAGCTGTTTAAAAAATAAATCAAACCACTCGCATCATTTTCTTGGATCTGTAGAGTCCCCTTGATTTTTATTTTTTCTTTTTGATGCAAAATTTTTGTTCCTTCTTTCATAAATACTTGCATGGCCGATTCCGGCCCTGCAGCTCCACAAAAAAAACACATGTTTTGAGGATAACGAGAAAACATAAAATGGCTTTGTTCTTCTATCTTGGCAGACAAAGCTATCATATAACCACTGAGTTCAATTTCTTTTCCATCATAGTCTAAGACAGGACTCATTGGTACAGCTTTGATAACCTCCATTCCCATCATTTCATCAAAGGCACGCTCTTTCACCACCATAGATAAAATATTCCAATTTTCACTAGATTGACTAGAGCCAATAAAGCTCGAAATAAGAAATATCAGAAAAAAATATACGCGCATAATAGAATGACGATTTTCTAACGAAGGTGTTAACAATTCTAGCCGCCCATCTGAGCTTGTGCCCATCTAATATAGCGTTTAACTTCATTTTCTAGTCTGCGCATTGTGTTCTCCTTTGCTTGCTCTGCGCTTTTCTTTTGTGCTGCGCGAATTTCTTCTTCTACATCTTTTAGTTTAGCATAATAGACGTCCTTTTCCTCTTCACTCAATAACTCCATTGCTTTATACTTTTCTTCGATGTTTTTCAAATTCTTTCTTTGCACCTGCCGTATTGAATCACTTTCTAGTTTTGGCAAATCCTTTAGCTGTTTCCATGTATACTGCATGTTTATTGCCTGCCTTTCGGCTCTTTTCTTGTCCAACACCTCTTTGGTCATTCCATTTTTATTGGAAAATTCTTGATAGATACTTTTTTGCTTTTCATATAATTCTAGTGGAACATCGTAAAAATTACCACCGACGATCATTAAACCATCTCTGTGACTTATCGGAGCGATAAACTGCTTACCCTTTTCATTATTCTTTATAATTTTTTGAAATTCTTTGAAAGAAAGAAAATTACTATCAAAATATTGATCCAAACGCTTAGTTCGCTTCATCCAACTTTTAACAGGATAGGCATTAGCAATTTCTAGCTTTAAATCTAAATAATCCAGATCTTGACTCAAATAATAAGAACCATTGTTGTACAAATAAAACTGCATCAACATATCAAAGGAATCAATGAAATCTTGATTAGACTTTAGATTAGAAAATTCCAACATTTCTCGAACCAATCGTTGCTTGTACTGTTCATGAGCGGTTCTGCCTTTACTAATATTTAAAGTGTACCTTAATAAAACAAGCTTTTCAAATGGATCATCTAATCTTACATCTATGTGTTTTAGAAAATCTTGAATTTTTTGGTCAAGTTTCTCAATCTCATAATTACGATTTCTTTTCTTTTCTTCAAATTGGAAAAACAACTTTATGAATTGTTCTTTTTCACTTTGCGTTCCTTTCAAGTCTTTTAATTCTTCCAAACAATCCCAATCCTCATTGCCTCTGTTATAAAAGCTCCACCCTTCTACAAATTGCTCTTTATCATTTAGAAATTCTTGAAACGAACGATCAACATTTTCATGAATATGCCTAAGATCTTCTTTAAACGCTCTCTTTATCTTTTGTTGTGCATCCATTGCCCTTGCCATCCTACCCTGTTTGGGCCGTTTTATAAACGACTGGTCCATATTAGTATGGTCCATAAATACAAAACCGATGTTGCGTTGATGACTATAACCATCCAGCCTTACGCCTACGTCTTTATCCAACCAAACATTTCTTTCCAGCTCGATGCCCGAATCTTTAAAAGCTCTGCGGATAGCCTCTATGGCCTCGTTCGAACGCAACCTTGTAGGTGCTCCAGTTCCAAAAGAAACTGGTGTGTACGGTACTTGTGACCGTTCTAACGTAAACGGATTGTATAAGCTGTCTTGATGAGCTTGAGCACTAAGGTCAGAAGAGCCAAAAATCAAAGCACTTGCCAAACCACTAGTTGACACCCATTTGATAAGTTTATGACTAAAAGGATACGGTTTAGTCTCAGGAAAATAAATTGGGTTTTTATCTAAATATGATGGATAATTTGCTCGATATATATTCTTTACAGGTTTAACCCGCAATGGAGACTTCGCCATTATAATGTAATTTCAAAATGTGAAATAATATGATAATCGTTGTTGTAATGTTTGTGCACAAAATGATTGTTTCGCTTTTTCCAAAGTATATCTGCTGTCTTATCCACGATTTCGATAAGGATCTTTTCATTGTAACAAACTATAGGGGAAGCTTTTTCAATACTTCCAGTACTCATGTAATTTATACACGAGCACCATTTAGAACATCTTGATTCCATTTGGCAACCAGCACATTCTGGCTTTTCCTTTTCAGATTTTCGATGAATGTGTTGTTGACAGGCTGCATCGAATCCTGTTCTTACATGACCTATCATAAATTCTGGTAAAGAATCCGTTTTGACAAATTGTATGCATGGATATAATTCACCATTCGGTGAAATAGAAAACTGGCTAATCCCCATTTGACATCTTTCACTCGCTTGTAAAGGTTTCAAAGTTCTTGAGCGGATGCGTTCATCGAAAAAACTTAAATAAAATCTTTCATTCGATTCCATTTTGCCGATGTACCATTTCGCCAATTTCTTGTAAGATTTTTCTATTTCCTTAAAATGACCTTCATTCCATTCAGCAGAATAATCTAGGGTTGTGGTGATATATCTAAACCCAAGCTCATAGATATAATCCACTGATTCCGCAAGTTGATTTGCGGTATCTGGAGATACAACACAAGTAACATTTGTTGCCGGATTATAATTCAACATTATTTGGGCCGCTTTTTCAACTCTTAAAGCTGTTGGATTTCCACCAGCATCTAAGCGATGTCTATCGTGGACATCCGGATGACCATCTATACTTAAAGAAAGATAAACCTTGTTTTCATAAAGTTTGCTCATTAAATCATTTGTGATCAAGACGCCATTGGTGCTCATCCGATAAGAAACCTCAAGATTAGCTATCTCATTAAATTTTGAAATGATATAAAATATTTTTTGTTTCTCAATAAGTGGCTCTCCTCCAAAAAAGGTTATATCCACTTTGTGCAAACCAAGTCGATCTAACTCTGACAAGACAAAGCGGATCGATTCATTGATCGTTTCATAAGTCATGGCGAGCGGAAGCTTTTCGCCTGTATAACAATAGCTGCATCTCAGGTTACAATTATGAGTAAGATGAAACGTGGCGGAAAGAAATGACATAAATATTCTTTTACTCTTCGATAAGATAACTGAATTTATATTCAATAAATTCAGTTAAACTACTTTTTAAGTCTTCAATAACACCAAAACAAGAATTTCGGCTAATCATTATATCAATGTATCCAAGACTAAAGAAATGGACAAATTTTTTGAATAAGACGATATATTTGCACAATCGATGATATAAGCACTGTTATGAAACTGAATAGATCTTCTTACCTAGTTTGTTTTTTCTTCTTTTTAATTTTTAGCTCTTGTATGCCAACTGTATCAGAATTGTGGGTAAACGAAGACGAATCGGGCAAGATGGAAATGACCTACGATCTTGGTGAAATGGCCGGTATGGCCCAAGGTTTTATGAGCGAACTTGAACCTGACAAAGAACAGAAAGATATGTGGGCTAAGAAAGAAAAGATTGATTCAACAATGAATTTTTATGATATCATGCCGGACTCTGTGAAAAGAGAAGTCTCTAATGCCGAGTTTTTAAAAAACATGAACTTAAGTCTTTCTGTGGATTCCGAAAAAGAACAAGCGGAAATGAAATTGAGTGTTAAATATAAAGACGACAATGAGATGTTAGAGATTATGAAAGTTTTAAAGGAGTCAAGGAAGGACAATTCGAATCCAATGATGGCTATGCAAGGTGAGGACGAGCTCGATCAAATGATGATTCAGTATAAAGCAGATTACAAAAACGGAATCATTCGCTTGCCAGCAATGGACATCAGCGAGTTTTTTGAAGATCCAGAATTGAAGGGTATGATGGACGCTTTAGCAGGGAAAGAAGGAAGTGATCCCGAAGAGTTAGAATTTTTGAGAATGATGCTAGGAGATAAAACTAAAGTAGTCGTACATGCACCAGGCAAAATACTTTTTACCGATGATCCAAATGCAATCGTTGAAGGTAATAAAGCCACCTTCGAAGATGATATTCTCGAATACCTCAAAGCAGGAAAAGCGAGAGCTAGATTAATCAAGTTTAAAAACTAAAGGCCTAAATCTACCTTTAGCATTTTTTTATCTTTTCTACTTTCTTCAGCTAAAAAGGCCATAAGATGACTTTCCATACTTGCATCTAAGTTGGAACTCAGAAGGGTTTCATCTTTTTTATCTACCGCATTTAGAAAATCTCTCATGAGACCGTGGTCTCCCCCACCATGACCAGATGTAAGTTTTACATTCTCTTTTACATTCCAACGGGTTACCTCATCTGTTTTAAAATTAGCAACATACAAATCCTGTTCGTCACCATACAAATGACCCATCGAACCAAAAATACGCGTTCGCCTTCCATGATATTCGGTAAAAGCTTCCATATTGAAATTGACCGTAATTTCATTTTTAAATTGCATCGAAACAAGCTGATGATCATTTACATCATTATCACAATGATATACACATCGCCCATACGGACCTGTTTTAATGTAATCCATAATGGCATCTCCTTGTTTCTCTTTTTCTTCTGGCAAATCAAAGACATATGTCCAATGGCGATTTCGGTAGTATATTTTCAAAGCTGAATATGGGCATTCAGCCTCTATGGGACAACCGTCTGTACATCTTTTTGGAACTCCTTCAGGTGCATTTTCTTCCTTAAACCAACTGAGTGAACCAAAACTGCTTAGATACTCACACTCTTCACCTATCCACCACCGTAAGATATCTAAGTCATGGCACGATTTGGCAAGAATAATGGGATTGGTTTCGGCTTCTTTCCTCCAATTTCCCCTAACAAAGGAATGCGCCATATGCACATGTTGGATTGGCTCAAAATGTTGAACACTCACCATTTTCCCTAATACTCCAGAGTCAATTACCTCTTTAACTTTCCTGTAGTAGGGCGAGTATCGCAAAACATGACATACCGCTACTATACTTTTATTTCTTTTTTGCGCTTCTAAATTTTCTTTACATTCTTTCCACGTTT